>CAJTYC010000043.1 GCA_910584185.1 uncultured Muribaculaceae bacterium | reverse complement strand
TCAACCAAAATTAAATCACATTAAAATGCACATATACTTTGTGCGCGACCTATAATAACAGACTGAGGCCGAGTAAGAGATTAAAATGAGTAATTAAGGTTAATATCAATTTTATCGTCAGCACCTCCTCACCCCTCGGTGCGCGATGCAGCTTTGCTGCTCTTATTGATTAAGACAGGGTCGCTTCGCTACATATATCCGGCTGCGCCGGACCATATAAGGCTTCGCGTGAAAATAGTCGGTGCATAGCATCCGGTAGAGAAGAGGCGCCACCGACGACCAAAAGACAAGGCTTTAGCCGATGGGTGAGATTATGCCGCTTGATATAGCGCGGCGCACGAGCTCGGCGCTGTTGCGCACGTCGAGCTTCTCGAGCAAGTGACGCCTATGGGTCTCTATAGTATTTGCCTTCACGCCAAGCTTCACCGCAATCTGCTCTGTGTTGAGTCCATCAGCTATCAGACGCAACACATCTATCTCGCGCATCGACAGGCTGGACTCATCCGCCCTCTCGTTGCGTATCGACTTCATGAGCAGCCGCGCCCCGGAATCGTAGAAAGTGCCACCATCAAGAATCGTCTTTATCGCCTCTACATAATCATCAGCCCTCGCGCTCTTGAATATTATCCCCTCCACACTCCGCTCCGTGAGACGCTTCACAGTCCATATCTCATCATGCACAGTATTGACAAGGATGCTTGTATCCGGATAATTGGCACGCACATGGTCAATAAGATTGAAACCTGACATATCGGGCAATTCCAAATCTACCGAAATAACGTCGACCTTACAGCTACGCATCATCTTTATCGACTCCTCGCCGGTACTTGCCGTTATGATAGTAGAGGTGGGGAAAGAGTTTTCAAGAATCTGCTTGATGCCACGCAACACCAGTTCATGATCATCCACCACAAGAATAGTTAAGCCTGAATATGCTCGATGTGTCTTAATTTCATCCATAAGTAGGTATTCAATTTAATTGTAAGTAAATGTTTTTTCTTTTTATATTTTCTATACTTGTCTTTTTGGATGCTTTGCCAATCTTCATCAATTACATAGCCCGCTATGCGCTTTCTTCCGCTTGACAAATCATCTCAAAAACTCAAGCAAATAAAATATAAAATTAAATTGAACACCTACTTTATGCAAAATTACATTTTATGGAGTAAAAAGCAGTCACGGTTTTCCGTGACTGCGCCCTACTGCCTACCCTCTAATCAAGGCCACAGGTAACCGTTATTTTATCAGAAAAAGGCAAACCACTGGCCGAAGCACCAATAGCCGCAAGCCTCTCCCTCACCGAATCAACCCCTATGCCATCACCTTTGGCATCAGCGTCGTGTGGCGTGCCGTCGTTGCTTATAGTCAGCTCCACATTACGGCTGTCGCGATGCAAGTTTATATGCACACTACTTGGTCTCGAATGCTTCAATACATTGCCCAATAGTTCCTGACATATACGATAAAGGGCATAAGCCTTTGCCACCGGCACACGCTCCCACCCCTCGGAGGGAGTGTAAACTACATCAAATTCAACATCGGGTACTGAATGAGCAAGTTTCCTCACCATGCCATCTATGGCCTCGGCAAGACCCACCTCACTTATCATAGGGGGCATCATCTCATGCGATATGCGGCGCACATCCATGCGGATACGCTCCACATCGGCGAGCAGCGACTCGCGGTCGGTGTCGGTCTGCAGAAGCATCTCTATGCCATACAGGTCATTGCAAATGCCATCGTGCAAGTCCTTGGCCAGGCGTCCACGTTCCTGCTCCACTCCATTGAGGTGACTCTGCAGGAGCCTCAGTTTCTCGTTACGCTTACGCGCACGGATATACATTACAGCCGCAACGAGCAATGCAATCATAGCCAACAATATGCCTACGGCTATTGCGAGCCACATATCGGAGCGAGCCTTGCGGCGTTCCATGCTCGCAAGGGCGAGTTCCTTCTCTGTGGTTTGGAAGAGGGCGTAGAATTGGCTCAGCTGACGGTCAGTATCCTCTCCTCTCAGACTGTCGGCCATCTCGAATGCCCTTTCATAACAAACCGCTGCACTGTCGCCGAGGTTCAAGCCACGGTAATTTCTCGCCATGCGGAGCCAAAGTTTCTCGGCGGGCATGAAAGTCGGTGCCGAGGAACGTAGGGTCTGCAAATGCCGCTGTATCTCCAGACTTTCGCGGTATCTCCCCATAGCCGCCAACGCCACATACTTCTCCTCCAGAAAACCTAGACCTTCCACCGAAGTCTCCGGGAACTGCTTTGCAAGTGCTTCGCCACGCCGCAGATAAAACTCCACCGAATCCATATTGCCATCCTTGAGATGTATATCAATCATATGGCCCAATGTCTTCATCTCATAGCGCGGCAAGTTTTGCCGCTTGGCATCGGCCATAGCCTCATGCGTAAGTTGCAAGGCCTTGGCCGGATTGCCTAAGAGATTGTAGATGGCACCGGCCTGTGAGTTGGCATACATTATCAAATCAGGGTCTTTTGATTCGCGCGCAGCCTTCACGGCCCTATCGGCATAATCGCGCGCCTCATCGAGGTGACCGGTGTTGGCATACAGCACAGCCATCGAAGTGAGCAGATGGGCCTTCTCATCGAGATAATCCTCATCACCGATCAAAGCGAGGGCTTCATTATAGAGTTTCAGGGCGGAGTCTGGCTGCTGTGACACGCGCATGGCCACACCGAGGTCAGCGGTGGCATTGATTAGCGTATACTTGTCGCCCATCTGCGAAGCGAGACTCTTGGCCAGGCCCATTGCCTTCTTGGCCTCATCGAGGTCTCCGATAGAAAAATAGGCATTACCCTCTACCAGTTTCGCCGTCGCATAGAGCGAATCGTCAGATACCGGATAAGAATCGAAAAAGTCACGGCAGAGCAACAGTGCCGAATCGGGAGCGATGTCGATGAGCGAATCCGCACGATGCACCAAACCATCATACTCCCCTGCACCGACAGCTACATCATGTCTGCGGTCGCATCCGACAGCAGCCAACACTACCGTCAGCAAAGAGAGGATAAGAAAGCGATTAAACCTTGTGTCCATATAATAAGATTGTTTTTGCAAAAATAACCAAAAAATATTTAGAGTCCGACTCAATTGTGCAACAATCGTAAAAAAAAGATGTTGATAAGATATGAGACTTGACGGACGACGCGGAAGCGGCAACATACAGGATCGGCGAGGGGTGTCGGGCAAGGCGCTCGGCATCGGCGGTGGCATCGTGGGTGTCATCGTGGCCGCGGTGATTACTCTTTTCTCCGGCGGTGACATGGGCGATGTGGCTCGTGTAGCCTTCAACTCACTGCAACAGAATGGAGGCACCGAACAGACCACCCGACAACTTGATGCGGAAGACCAGAGACTTTACGACCTGTCGTCGAAGGTATTGGCCGGCACTGAAGATGTATGGACCAAGATATTCCGCGAGCAAGGCTGGGGTGAATACAAGCCTCCGCAGATGGTGATTTACAGCGGTTCGATACAGACCGGCTGCGGTCAAGGCACAGCTCAGGTCGGGCCATTCTATTGCTCGGCCGACCAGACTGTATATATCGACCTCGACTTCTTCAAGACGATGCAACGCGACATAGGGGCTTCGGGAGATTTCTGCTACGCCTATGTCATAGCTCACGAAGTGGGACACCACGTGCAATATCTGCTCGGCACACTCGACCAAGCCCACAACACCATGGCCCAATTGCCTGAGGCCGAGGCCAACAAAGTGAGTGTATGCCTCGAACTCCAGGCTGACTACTACGCCGGAGTGTGGGGACACACCGACAATGAGATGTTCGGCTCAATAGAGCCGGGCGACGTGGAAAACGCCATCAACGCCGCCTCCAAGATAGGCGACGACTACCTGCAGAAGAAAGCCTACGGACGCGAGATGCCCGAATCGTTCAACCACGGCCGAAGCGCCTGGCGAGTGGAATGGCTCACCAAAGGCCTGAAGACCGGCAACCCCGCCGGCGGCGACACCTTCACCCACGGCCCTTACAACTAAGAGCCCATCTCATAAAAATTTTGCCCATAGGACTCGCAGAGTTGGCCGCTTTTAGCACCTGACTTTCAGTTGCAACCGAAAGGTTGCGCCTTTCAGCCAGGCACTAAAATCGACTCAACTCTGCGAGTCCTATGGGCAAAATTTTTATGAGATGGGCTCTAAACGCTCTTTACAATATTAGACTGATTCCATTAGACTGATTTCAGACATAGCGTTTGCCGATGTCGCGGTTTTTGATTATCTTTGGGGGTGAAATGTAATACCTCTTTTTTATCATGAACCGTTTCTCTTCATCTCGCATGCTTATGCTTGCCGCTGCCTTCTTGGCTTGCGGATCTTCTCTCTCTTTTTCTGCCTCTGCGTCTGACAATCATAAGTCGCAGACTTGTGCTGCCGATTGCAAGGGTGTCTCACCGGCCATGTTAGAGTCGTTTCAGAAGGCTTACCGTGCTGATGCGTCGTCTAAGGCACTGCGCAATGCGCTTGCCGGCACTTCTATCGATGTGCTTGCCGTTGATGCCGACTCGCGCAACGGCTTCGATACCAATTTCTCTCACCGCGTCAAGTCTAAAGGTATAACCGACCAGAAGCGTTCGGGCCGTTGCTGGCTCTTCACCGGACTCAACGTGCTCCGCTCTCAGATGATGGCCAAGAATGACCTTGGTGAGCTGAAACTGTCGCAGGCCTACAACTTCTTCTACGACCAGCTCGAGAAGTCCAACCTCTTTCTGCAAGGGATAATCGACACCGCCGACAAGCCGATGGACCACAAGATGGTGGAATGGCTCTTCCGCAACCCTCTTAGCGACGGAGGGCAGTTTACCGGTGTGGCTGACCTGATTATGAAATATGGCGTGGTGCCGGCAGATGTGATGAACGAGTCATTCTCGGCAGAAAATACCTCCCGCCTCAGCAACTTGGTGGCGTTGAAACTGCGCGAGGACGCCCTTGAACTTCGCCGCATGCACGCTGCCAAGGCCGGAGCGAAGAAAATGGCTGAGCGCAAGGAGCAAATGCTCGGTGAGGTATACAGGATGCTCGCAGTGACCCTCGGCGAGCCACCGGCTGAGTTCACATGGACACGCCGCGATTCAAAGGGTGATGTTGTCAGCACCAAGACTTACACACCGAAGTCATTTTATGAAGAATTTGCCGGCAATGACCTGCAAAAAGGTTACGTGATGCTGATGAACGACCCGTCGCGTCCCTACGGCAAACTCTATGAGATAGACTACGACCGTCACACCTACGATGGCAGTAACTGGACTTACGTGAACCTTCCTGTGGAGGATATCAAGAAGATGGCGATAGAGTCGATCAAAGACTCAACGATGATGTATTTCTCATGCGACGTGGGTAAATATCTCGACCGCAACCGTGGTGTGCTCGACCCGTCGGGCTTTGATTACGAATCGCTGATGGGCGTGAAATTCGGCATGGACAAGGCCGACCGTATCCGCACATTTGCCAGCGCATCATCTCACGCCATGACCCTTGTGGCCGTTGACCTCGATGCCGATGGCAAGCCCCGCAAGTGGATGGTGGAGAACAGCTGGGGCGACGGCCCCAACAACGGCCACCTTATCATGACCGACCCCTGGTTTGACGAATATATGTTCCGCCTGGTTATCGACAAGAAATATGCCACACCTCAGGTGCTCAAGATATTGAAGCAGAAGCCTACCCTGCTGCCGGCATGGGACCCAATGTTTGCACCTGAAAACTAAACTTCAGATATCAAATATCAGATATCAAATATCATTTCTTATGCATAAAGAACTGGAAAAATTTCGCAATCGCCGCACAGTGCGCCGATATAGCGACCGCGAAGTCAGCGATGAGTTGCTCGACGATATTTTGGAGACTGCCATGCGTGCGCCGACATGCGGCAACATGCAGCTCTACAGTGTGGTGGTAAGCCGCACAGCCTCCGAGAAAGCAGACCTCGCACCGGCTCATTTCAACCAGCCTATGGTGACCGGCGCACCGGTTGTGCTGACTGTATGTGCCGACTATGCACGGTTCACCCGGTGGTGCCGGCTTAGCAATGCCGACCCCGGTTACGACAACCTGCTCTCCTTCATGTCGGCCATGTCTGATGCCACTATTTACGCACAGCAGATCGTGGCGATAGCCGAAAGTCTTGGCTTGGGCACTTGCTATTTGGGCACCGTGACATATAACGCTGACAAGATTTCGGAGATTTTGCACTTGCCTGAGCTTTGTGTGCCGGTGGCTTGCATCACTATGGGATGGCCCGACGGTGAGGGGGAGGAGACCGAACGGCTGCCGCTCCGTGCCGTGCGCCACGACGGAGCATATCGCCGCGATTCCGACGAAGAAGTGATAGAACTTTTCAAGGCAAAGGATGAATATGCGCCCAACCGCAAGTACGTGGAGGAGAACGGTAAGGAGACACTTGCGCAAGTATTTACCGACGTGCGCTATCCACGTGCCATGAACGAGGAGTTCAGCGGCACATTCCTAAATCTGCTCCGCGCAAAGGGCTTTATGAAGTAGAAAACATTAACATGCAAATCAGGGTTAATAAAGAGGGTACTATACACCCTCTTTATTACATCTTAACATGGAAGAGAAAGATATCTACAATAACAACTCCGGAGCCATCGACTTGCGACGCGTGTCTGTGACCCACTATATCACCCCTCTGAGAGAGGGAGGGTCGCTCCCTGCGCTTGCCGATGGCAGGTCAGTGAGTCCGATAGCGGCATTCGAGACACACGAGCGCTTCCGCTGGCTCACCGCTGTGCGAAGCGCCTCGATAGCCACATCGCGCCCCCACCCCGGCCTCTGCACCGACCTCGACAACGAGTTCGACCGCCTTTTCTCCGAACTTGTGGAGTAACTGCCTTAGATATTTAGGTTGTCTGACTTGTCGGACCAGTCTGACTTGTCTGACCTGTCTGACCTGTCTGACCTGTCTGACCTGTCTGACCTGTCTGACTATTTCTATAGTCTAAACGGGCGCGATACATTCTCTCTTTTATTCCACCATTCTCAAGGAACTGCTGTTGCTGCCTCTCAATCAATCTTCTAAGCATGTACGTTGTTTGATTGATGAGTGTAACCATCAAGTTACAGTATTCCTCTGCATCATATTTTAAGGCAAATTCTGTAGGAGCCTGCTTAAATCTTTCTGATTTTAGATATTCCCGCATTTTTAGAACACGAGGTGAATCCTTTTCCCATTTTTTCAGTTGATGCTGTCTCAAATAATCCTCATAATCAAGCAACAATTCTTCTAATGAAGCTAATGCTACATTAGTTAACTTAATTTCTGTTTCCTTAGAAGTTGCCGATGCGGCACTCCCCTCAGCTATGTTTTGTTTGCCCGAACGGGATGCCTGTTCCATTTGGTCGGTGGTACGACTTGTTTTGCGTATATATTTCTTCACGAATATAACACTCAAATCACATATAGCCTCTGCAAGCTGATAAACTACAAGTTTACGATAGCCACCGGCTTTGGGAAGAAATGTTTCCATACGCTCTTGTTTTTGGTAATAATCACAAAAATACAAAAAAGAACTTACCATGTACGACTTTTACATATTTTTTTGCTAATTTTACTATCTAATGTTTTGAAGACATACAATATATTCATAAAATCTAACCCACAAAGTTCGATGGCAAAAAGAAATACACATTCGGAACATATTTCCTCCCCCAACATAACAAGCAAATCCTTAAAATCACCAAAGACCTCCAAATCAGCGAAGGCTGCCAAGAAGACGAAGGCTGCGAAGCTGCCGAAGATTAGCCCGGTGCATAAGCCGGCGGATATGAGTCTGGAGGATTGGCAACGCTCTCTGCGCCGCCAGGCTGCCGCCACCGAACCGATGGGTGTCGTGAGACACTACGACGACAACACCCACTTTGAGGTGCGCAACCCTAAGTCGGGCAATATTTATCAGGTTGAATACTTTGGTAACAATTCGAAGTTCAACCGTTGCAACTGTATGGATTTCCGCACAAACCGGCTCGGCACCTGCAAGCATATCGAGGCTGTAAAAAACTATAAGAACGGGAAATATGCACGTATCAGACCATACGAACCGGAACATTCGTCGGTAATTGTAGATTACACCGCCGGCAAGCGCATACGTCTCCGTTTAGGCACATATGAAAACGATAAGGTGCAAGCGATATCCCAGCAGCTATTTGATGCAGAGGGTTATCTGCGTCAGTTTGACTGCGCCCCCTCCTCTCTAATCAAGGAAGTCAAGCAGATAGACCCCGAATTTATATGGGAAGAGGATGCACTTAACCTTATTATCTCGGCACGCGACAACAAACACCGTCGCGAATTGCTCGAGCATAAATATGCAGATTCTGACTTCAGCGCCCTGATTAAGACCAAATTGCATCCATATCAGATAGAGGGTGTAAAATTCGCATTTGCCGGCGGACGCACCATCAATGCTGACGAGATGGGTCTCGGCAAGACCGTACAAGCCATTGCCACAGCCGAATTGCTGAAGCGCGAGGGTTTTGTGCAATCGGTGATAATCATATGCCCCACATCGCTTAAATATCAGTGGCTCGCCGAGATAAAACGTTTCACCGACTCATCGGTGCTCGTGGTGGAGGGGGACTTGCTCAAACGCAAGAGTCAGTTTGAAGACCCGAATTTCTTCTACAAGATATGCTCGTTTCATGCAGCTACCAACAATGTCAAGGCCGGCTACATACCGTCTGCCGACATGCTGATATTTGACGAGCTGCAACGTCTCAAGAATTGGGACACCCAGATGGGGAAGCAGCTCCGCAAACTCAGCTCCGAATATGTCATGGCACTTTCAGGCACACCGCTCGAGAACAAGCTCAACGAACTCTACTCCGTGGTGCAGTTTGTGGACCAATTCAAGCTCGGTCCATTATATGAGTTTGTGGACTCCACCACCATGTATGACGAATCGGGGAAACTGATTGGCTACAAAAATCTGCATGAGGTGTCTGAAAAACTAAAAGGGTGTCTGATACGCCGGCGCAAGGCAGATGTGAAGATACAGATGCCAGCGCGCACCGACACCAACATGTTCGTGCCGATGACCAAGGAACAACAGGCAATACATGACGAATACAAATTTCAAGTCTCCATCCTCATCGACAAATGGCATCGCTTCAAGTTTCTCAGCGAGGCCGACCGCAAGCGGTTATTGCTCTTATTATCCATGATGCGAATGGTGTGCGACAGCACATTTATACTTGACCAAAAGACTCGCCACGACACCAAGATTGACGAAGTAAAAGAAATAGTCAGCAATATGCTCGAATCACCGGAGGGCAAGGTTGTGATTTTTAGCCAATGGGAACGTATGTTGCGCATACTGGCCCAAGAACTTGAAAAGGAGGGTCTCGACTTTTGTTTTCTGCACGGAGGTGTACCCTCAATCAAGCGCAAAGACTTGATTGACAGATTCCGTGATGACCCCGAATGCCGTATATTTCTTTCTACCGATGCCGGAGCCACAGGCCTTAATCTTCAGACAGCGTCGCTCGTAATCAACATCGACCTGCCATGGAATCCGGCGGTGCTCGAACAGCGCATTGCCCGTATATACAGGCTCGGACAGAAGAACCCCGTGCAGATAATCAATATGGTGGCACGCGACACCATAGAGCAGCGTATGCTATCCACCTTGAAATTCAAGTCCAATATGGCAGCAGGCATACTCGACGGCGGCGAGGATGCAGTATTTATAGAGGGCAACAAGTTCGGTAAGATTGTCGATATGGTGGAGGGTGCGCTCTCTGATGAAGAAGAAGAGACTTTGCCAGCGGTAGTCAACCCCATCGAAGAAACTAACTTTGACGAAAACAAAGCTGACGAAAACAAAGCTGACGCGAATAAAACTGGCGAGGATAATACTGGCGGGGATAATACTGGCGAGGATAATACTGGCGAGGATAAAGTTGGTGAGGATAATATTGATAGAACCGTTACGCATAAGGGCGAAACACAAACGGATAGCAAAACCAAAGAAGAAGTGCGAGACTTGGTGCGCGAAGGCATGGGTTTCATTGGAACACTCGCCAACATACTCAAGGAACCGGAAGGTGCATCCAAGCTCGCGGATGCCTTGGTAAAGGAGGACCCCGACACCGGCAAGGCTACACTCAATATCCCTGTGCCGGATAAGAGCACGGTGACTAATCTCTTTGCTGCTCTCTCGTCTCTGCTTAAATGATACCTTAGAGTCTGATGCAGTTATGAACAATCCGTTTGACTATACTCCTGATTCGCTTTGCGTTGAGGCTTTTGACCGGTTGATGCGCATGATTGAGGGGCTTCGCGCAAGTGATAGCCCTGCCGACATCAACTTCGTCGCTGAACTGGATGCCGGCAAGATGCTCGGGGTGCTTATTGCCACTGACTCGCAAGGAGATATGCACACACTCTATGCCTTTTCGGGGCAGATTGGCGATGGCGGATTTTACCACGAGGGTTTTGTAGGCCCGGTGTTCGACTACCTTCAACCCGATGGATACTTCAAGACTCATGAGGCTGACATATCACTACAGAATGTGGAGATAGCACAATTCAAAAGTGCAATATACAACCCTTTGCTAAATGAGTATACCACCCTTGCCAAAGAGAGGGAAGAGAAGATTGAGGCTTATCGTAAGGAATGCCGAGAATCCAAGGCAAAACGTGCGGCACGGCGCAGCTCCGGCGAGGCAAACGAAGAGGAATTGGCCGATATGATACGCCAGAGCCAGTTTGAGAAAGCGGAGATACGCAGGCTCAAGCAACGCACCGTTGACTCGCTTACCCCCTTACAAGGCAAACTCAACGAGGCGAAGCACTCTCTTGATGAGATGAAAGAGCACAGGCGCGCCGACTCTGAGGCGTTGCAGCAATGGCTTTTCGACAACTTCAAGTTAATGAACGGCATGGGTGAGGAGCGCAGTGTGGGTGAAATATTTGCCGCCACTCCAATTAAGACTCCCCCATCCGGTGCCGGAGAGTGCTGCGCACCCAAATTACTCCAGGCAGCCTATCTCAATGGTTGGAAACCAATCAGCATTGCCGAATATTGGCATGGCAAACCCAAGGAGGGGGAAGTGAGACGTCACGGAGAGCATTACCCGGCCTGTCGGGGCAAGTGCCTCCCTATATTGCAATGGATGCTCCGTGGCATTGATATTACACCACCGCTGGACTATGAGAAATATTACGGGCAGACATTCAGCCCTAAGATATTGTACGAGAACCGCTGGTTTTGCGTCACCGAGAAGCCAAGCGGCATGCTTTCCGTGCCCGGCAAAGGGGAATCGGAATCTTTGCAGCAATGGCTTGAGCGCAGATATGGCTTGGAGCGCGAAGTCAAATTAGTGCACCGGCTGGATCAGGACACATCCGGATTGGTGATCGCCTCGTTTGGCAAAACCGCCTACAAGGTGCTGCAATCACTTTTTGCTAACAGGAGGGTACACAAGACATATATCGCAGACTTAGAGGGAGATTGGCAAGCACTTGGTAAGGCAGCAAGCGGACGCATCGAATTACCGCTCTCGCCCGATTGGCTTGACAGGCCACGCCAGCGTGTCGACTTGAAAGAGGGGAAGACGGCAATGACCGACTACAAATTTATCGGCACCACAGAAGGCATAAGCCGCGTGGAGTTCCATCCGCTCACCGGGCGCACCCACCAACTTCGTGTACATGCCGCAGCAGAGTCCGGCCTTGGCATGCCCATAGCCGGCGACCGCCTATATGGCAAGGACTTAGGCCACGCACACAAAAGGTTGCACCTGCACGCTTACAAGATAGAGTTCCACTTTCCTGTCGACGGTAAAGATTACTCATTCAGCACTGACATGCCTGAATTTTAAGTGTATAAATTCAACTGACCGACACCTCCTATTTTGCAATAAGCAAATATTTTGTTAAATTTGCATACTAAAGAATCAATTCATTTTAAATCCGACAACTATGTATAATAACAACAACGTCAACATCACACCGAAAGTAATCAAGGGTATACTGTGGGGCATTGCCGGCATCGTGATTTTTGTAGTGGCTATGGCCTTTGTGCGTCCGTGGTATAACGTATGGTCGCAAGAGATGGAAGGCAAGGCAGAGTTTGCCAAGGCTGAGCAAAACCGCAAGATCAAGATTGAGGAGGCCAAAGCCAATCTCGAGGCTGAGAAACTGAACGCCCAGGCCGAAGTGGAACGGGCCAAAGGTGCAGCCGAGGCCATACGCATAGAGAACGGCTCCATCACCCCGACCTACATACAATATCTCTGGGTGCGTCAACAAGGCGACCTCAACAACAAGACCGTAATCTACGTACCAACAGAGTCAAACCTGCCGATACTCGAATCAACAAGACTCATCAACACCCCTAAGGAATAACATGTCACAAGACCAGATTGACTATGTCACTTGCGTTATCGGAGCGTTATCTCTTATGACAGGCAAATCATGTTCATGGATATATAAGCAACTACATTCCGCCGGACTGATTAAAGGCTATTTGGCATCTGCTTACGATGTGCTTCATACATTCAGCCTCGAATATGTAGCCGAAGATGTAATAAATATCATGAGGAAGAAAGGATACGCATTATGTTAGTATATCACACCTCTGACCAACGTTTTGAACACCCCGATATTGAACACTCGCGCGATGCGCTTGACTTCGGGAAAGGCTTCTATGTCACGAGACTTTACGAACAAGCGGAGAAATATGCAGATCGTTTTTTAAAGATTGGGGCTGATGCCATTCTCCATATCTTTGAGTATTCGCCAAATTCTGATTTTAAGATTAAGATATTCGACTCTTATGATGAGGAATGGCTCGACTTTGTATGCAGCTGCCGACAGGGGAATAACACATATCAACAATATGACATCATAGAGGGTGGAGTCGCTAACGATAAAGTGTTCCGCACGGTTGACTTATATATGACCGGCATATACACAAAAGAGCAAGCCCTGCAAAAGTTAATTTATGAAATGCCCAACAATCAACTTTGTTTTATCACACAAAAAGCAATTGATGATTGTCTCAAATTAATAGAACATAAGATTTTAAAACATGAATAAGGCCACACGCATATTACAAGATATGAAGTATGCACGCATCATTGACCTGATAGCGAGCAAACTGCGTATACCACTTGAAGAAGCCATGAATATGCTCTACTCATCTCCATTGTTTGAAATCATCGATGACGGCACGGCAGACCTTATATGTCGCAGCGATATTTACCTTGCCGATGAAATCATCCGAATGAATAAATGAAGTTGTCTAAGAACCCATCTCGTAAAAATTTTACCCATAGGGGCAGCTTGTTTTTATGAGATGGGCTCTAAACTATAATTATTATGGGCTCTAAGATAAGGGGACTTCCGTGGGTGCTTCTGCTTATCATTCTTTCGGGATGTTCTGGGCGTCGCCATGCTGCTATGGGCGAGCTTTTCCCGAAGTCGGGGGTGGCTGAGGCTGATTCACTTTTCCGCGCTATCGAGCGAATTGACCTTAAACGCGATTCTACTCTCAGCCAGACCAAGCGTCTTCGGGCGGAGTTCTGCTCCGTGGCTTCGTTGCATCCCGACAATGAGATTCTGAAGATGCGCCTTCTCTATGTGAAGGCGCGCACGCTAATGCGCACCGACATACCGCAATCGGAGGCCCTGCTGCGCGAGGGCATGGCGAAACTCGACTCCGCCGCCTCACCATTCGACTGGTTCATGCTCCGCACCATCAACCTCAACAATGAGAAAAGTCTCTTCGAGAGATACAGGCTTGCCTCAGAGAATGTTGACTTTTTCGCAAGCGTCAACTCCCCCCCTCGGGCTTGCCCGCAACTACGAAGCACTGGGCACAACATTCTCCTTAATGCAGGAGAACGATAAGGCCAACGAGTATCTCGACAAGGCAAAGGAGCAATACAGCAAGCTCGATGCCTCATATTATCTCAATTCGGTAGAACTGAACAAGGCAATCGCCTCCGAACCCGAGAAGCAAGCCGACATGCTCCGAAAGTTACTTGCCGACAGCGCGGTGCGCAGCAATCCGTCGCTTCACTCCAAAGTGCTGTTAAGTGCCAATATCGCCTTCGACTCCGCTGAATATGCCGACAAGGCCATCAAAATCATAGAGGATAATGACATAGACCGTGAGGACATGCCCCTCCTGCTTACCGTAAAGACCTACGACATGCTTGCACAAGATGATGTGCAAGGGGCACTCTCCATGCTTCCCCTCATCCGCAAGGAGTGTGCCGACAACAAGATAGCGGCAAGCAACCGCGAATTTATACATAGCGTGATGAGTTATGTATACTATATGTCCGATATGAAAGACTCATGCATTGAGGAGCAGAACAGGATGATAGAGTGGGCCGACAGCGCGAAGCGCGAGGCCAACATGCCGGAAGTATATGCACGCGAAACCAAGAAATTGCTCTCTGCCACCAAGGCCAACGCTTCGCTCCAGAGGCAACGCATCGTGATGTGGTGGGCAGTATCGCTGTTGGCAGTAGGCGTTATCGGCATATGTATCCTCTTCATGGTGAGACGCAAGAAGATGCAGCTACGCAATGAGATACGCCGACTCGACGATGAGATAGAGGCGGCAGGGCGTGTGCAGTTGGCACAATCGTCGATGATGGAGCAATCGGAGTCTATGATAGGCCGGATAGAGGAGATAATCAAGAATGCCAGTGCAGAGGGCACATGCGATGCACGTATCACATCGCAGATAAGCAAGGTGCTTGGCTTATATCGCAGCGAGGAGGAGAACAGGCAAGGATTCTTGAAAATCAACCGCGAGCTCGACAATCGGTTCAGCGACCGTTTGAAACGTGACTTTCCGGAGTTGTCGGAGAGTCAAGTGCGGCTTGCCGCGCTGATAGCCACCGGCGCCGACAGCCACCAGTTGGCATCGATACTCAACATCTCAGCCAAGTCGGTTTACACGAGCCGTTACCGCCTGCGCACACGCCTCGGCCTGACCAAAGAAGATAGCCTCGAAGACTTCTTACGCCGCTACGCCACCACCGACTGAGACAAGTCTCTTATTATATATTGTCGTCTCATTGATTGTCGTCTCATTGATTGTCGTCGGCGGCGCCTCCTCCCCCCCCAGTTCGCGATGCGGCGCAGCTTGACGTTGCATCGCGGACCGGGGAGGAGGAGGCGCCGCCGACGACAACAAAAAAAGGGATGCAACAAGCATCCCTTAATTAATTTATTTTAAGCAGAAAAATGTGTTATAAAATAATCAGTGAAACCACTTCATAACTCATAACTCTTATCTAATACTTACTTTACGATAACCTTTGAAACCTTATCACCCTGACGGCAGATCACGAGAGAACCGCTCTGAGGCTCAGCCACGCGGAGACCCTGGAGATTGTAATATTCAGGAGCAGCCTGCGAAACTTCCATATTTACAGAATTTACACCTGATGATGACCGTTCTACTGTAATCACTGCGGACTCTTCAGCATTTCCATAGAAGAACTGCTGGGAAGTCTGAGCAAAAAGAGTAAGACTTTCTGCCGGGAACGTGAAAACTGCTGTTTTTTCATTTACCTCCAACTTAGTGCAAAGGGCTTCATCTGTGGCAACATTTTCAAGTTGGCTGTAATAACCTTCGTTAAATATATAATATAAGCCGTCTGTAGTACCTCCGTTGATTCCTGTGGAAGTCATCTCAAGAACTACATCATTAACATTTGATGCATCCAATTCAAAGTCAGGAGATACCCCATTGAAACCAAGCGCGCCATACAAACCTTTAAGCGGATTCTTAACCTTAAACTTAGTAGCATCTTCAGTGGCCACATATACTTCTGTTTCATAAGGAGCGGCGGTTTTACCGAAAGTGGCGAACAACCAATCACCTGACATGGTTGCCTTGCCATAAAGTGTCCAAGGCTCCTTGTACTCGCCTCCGGGAAGCACCAGGCAGCCCGCATCGTCTCCACCATAATACCATCCCTCCGGATCTGTCTCATACTTGCTGTCTGCCGGAGCATTCGGCCAATTCAGCACCAAAGATTTCGCAGGAAATGTTACAACACTGTTTTCTAATGTCGGAACTATTTCGGGAACTCCTGCAATTATATCTTCGGCTGTATAACCCTTCTCATTCTGGAGCACCCATGTCTGAGATGCTATATATGTTTCATTATCCACTTGATCGTTTATTCCAGTAAATTGCTTCGGCACTAAAACAAAATCAGGATTCGATGCATCTACAATCAGAGCCTGAGTGTCAACTTCAAGCAAATCTGCCCACACACCAACTGCCTTATAAACGCCTTTGTGTCCTTCTGCCTCATACACTTTCACCGGCATCAGGTCGGTAGATGTTTGGTAAGTGCCGGCAACAGCGGATGACTTATATTTTCCATCTCCAAGAAGAGTCCATGTATAATTCTCATACTCGCTGATATCAGCACGGGTCATGCGAGCTTCACCGGCTACACCCTTACGAACCTTAATTGACTTTGCCGACTTATCGACCTGTGCACCCTTCACCGATGCAACATTTACTCCGGCAGTCATACTCAAAGCAGCCACCGACATCAAAGCAACTGTAAAAATTTTCTTCATAAGATTTATATATTAGTTAAACACCAATAAATTGTTCACTCGAAATTTCGATTGCTAACCAAATGTCAAATCAATAAGCGCTCTCCAACTGACAACAGCAATCAAACCATCGCTGACAAAAATATAAACTTTTTTTCAAACTGCCAAATATTTCTAAAAATAATTAACAAATTGACTCACCTAAGTGCATTGTGCATCATTTACTTTTTATTTATTCATTATTCATTATTAATTATTAATTGTTCATTGTATGGTCGTCGTCGGCGCCTCCTCCCCCCCCGTTCGCGATGCGGCGCAGCTTGACGTTGCATTGCGGACCGGGGAGGAGGAGGCACCGCCGACGACCAATAAATTCCTAATTCCTATTTCCTAATTCCTAATTAATTTGTTTTGTCTGAATCAATGATTTTCGTTAATTTTGCATCAAAATATTCAATTAGCTTTAGCGATGGAAAATACCCTTACAAAGACCGACTTCAACTTTCCCGGTCAAAAGTCCGTGTATCACGGCAAAGTGCGCGACGTATATGACATTAAGGGCGACAAGCTCGTGATGGTTGCCACCGACCGCATCTCAGCTTTCGACGTTGTGCTCCCCGAAGGAATCCCTTACAAGGGCCAGGTGCTCAACCAGATTGCCGCCCACTTCCTCGATGCAACTTCCGACATCATCGAGAACTGGAAACTCGACGTGCCCGACCCCATGGTGACCATCGGCAAGAAGTGCGAGCCGCTTAAGATTGAGATGATCGTGCGCGGTTACATAGCCGGAAGCGCATGGCGCGACTATGCTGCCGGAGCACGCGAAATCTGCGGTATCACCCTCCCCGAAGGCCTCCGCGAGAACCAAAAGCTCCCCCACCCCATTCTCACCCCGACCACCAAGGCTGACGCAGGTCACGACCAGAACATCTCGCACGCCGAGATTGTGGCGCAAGGCATCGTGAGCGAGGATATTCTCAACCAAGTGGAGACTTACGCTCTCGCACTCTTCGAGCGCGGCACTGAGATGGCTGCACGTCAAGGTCTGATACTTGTCGACACCAAATATGAATTCGGCATCTATGATGGCAAGGTGATCCTCATCGACGAAATCCACACCCCCGATTCCTCCCGCTATTTCTATGCAGAGGGTTACGAAGAACGCCTCGCAGCCGGCGAGCCCCAGCGTCAGCTCTCCAAGGAGTTCGTGCGCCAATGGCTCATCGAGAACGGCTTCATGGGCAAACCGGGTCAGACAGTTCCCGAAATGACACCGGAATACTGCGACTCAGTATCCAAACGCTACATAGAGCTCTACGAGCACATCACAGGCACAAAATTCTGCCCGGCAGCCACCGAAGGCAACCTCGCAGCACGAATCGAGGCCAACGTGAAAGCAGCGATTTAATAATTAATAATTAATAATGAATAATGAATAATTTAGGACTGATAACCAATCGTTAAGAGTCCTTCATTATTCATTATTAGTTTTTCATTATAATTGAGACCACTCTAAAAAGAGTGGTCTCAATTATAAATTATTCATTATTCATTATTAATTATTCATTGATTCAGCTTCTGCTGTCGGGACGACCTTCGTAGTAGTTTATAAAGGCTTTATTTACAAGGCGGTTACCGCCGGGAGTAGGATAGTTGCCTGTAAAATACCAGTCACCGGGATGGCCCGGTATCGCCTCGTGCATACCTTCAATGGTCTGATAAACAATCCGGACTTCCGCCCTGACATCGGGAGGTGTGACCATCTCCACAATCTTCGCAGAAATCTCCTCGTCGCTGAAGGGGGCGTAAATCTCCTTCACATAGTTGCGTATCTCCTCCTTAGGCAGATGCTCCTGCGCTTTGCAAAGATTATACACTCGCTCTATCACATCGCGCATGCCACGCTCCTCAAGCAGTGCCACGGCTGCCCTGAAGGCGATAAACTCGCTCATGCGCGACATGTCTATACCATAGCAATCCGGATAGCGCACCTGCGGCGAACTCGACACAATCACCAGCCGGCGGGGCGAAAGGCGGTCGAGTATGCGTATGATAGACTGCCCCAAGGTGGTGCCGCGCACTATACTGTCATCTATCACCACGAGGTTGTCGCCCGGATTTACCGAACCGTAAGTGATGTCGTAGACATGCGCGGCCAAGTCCTCGCGCGTGCCACCCTCCGATATGAATGTACGTAGCTTGATATCCTTTATGGCAACCTTCTCGCGTCTCACGCGCCGTGCCAATATCTCCGCGATGTTGGTGTCGGTAAGCCGGCCACGTGCGGAAAGCTCCTGTATCTTGCTTATCTTGTCGTTGATAAGCAAATCCTCCACCCCCTGCACAAGTCCATAGAAGGCCACCTCGGCAGTGTTGGGTATGAAAGAGAACACGGTATGGTCGATATTGCCACCCACGGCATCGATGACCGGCCGTGCGAGCAACGCGCCGAGTCGCTTGCGCTCCTCATATATGTCGCGGTCAGAACCGCGCGAGAAATATATGCGCTCGAAGCTGCAACGCTCATTGCGTTCCTCCGGCAAGATGCGCTGCATCTTGACGCTGCCGTCGCGGTCCACGATAATTGCCTCGCCGGGCATAAGCTCCTTCACATCATCAATCTGCACATTCATCGCAGTCTGAATCACCGGACGCTCGCTGGCCACCACCACGATCTCGTCGTCGCGATAGTAGAAAGCCGGGCGTATGCCGTGCGGGTCGCGCATGGCATACATGTCGCCGTTGCCCACTATGCCGCAGATCACGTAGCCGCCATCCCACGTGGGGGCACACCGCTTCAGCACATTGCCCGTGTCGAGGTCTCGGGCGATGCTCTCGGCGAGCTCCAGCCCTCGCTGGCCTATGCCATGGTAATGGTCATAGAGACGCTCATTCTCCATGTCGAGTGCATGCCCCAATTGCTCCAACAGCAGGAACGTGTCTGCATATAGACGCGGATGCTGACCGGTGGCCGTGATCTGCCCGAAAATCTCATCCACGTTGGTCATGTTGAAATTGCCGCAGAGCAGCATATTGCGCGAGGCCCAGTTGTTGCGGCGCAAGAAGGGGTGAGTGTAATTGAGCCCAGAGCGACCGGTAGTGCTGTAACGCAAGTGGCCCATATACACATTGCCTACAAAAGGCTCCCGGCTCGCATCCACATCAGAAGTATCTATGCAGGCCTCCTCTCCATTCTTTTTTAGTTTAGAATTTTCAATCCTAAACTCCTCAATCTGCCGGTTGGCAGTCTCGAAAATCTTGGTTATGGCGTCGGAGCCCTGTGCCCGTTCTCTGAAGATATACTCCTCACCCGGCATAGCGTTGAGCTTCACGCAGCCAATGCCGGCAGCCTCCTGGCCACGGTTGTGCTCCTTCTCCATTATCAGATAGAGCTTATTGAGGCCATACAGCTCGGTGCCGTATTTCTCCTTATAATATGACAGCGGTTTGAGAAGCCTGATCATGGCCACGCCGCACTCATGCTTTATCAGTTCCATATGTAGAGAGATCAGAATGTAAACTTATTTATTTAAGTTTCGCAAGTTCAACTTGCGGTTGACAGATTGTAAAATTCACAG
>CAJTYC010000042.1 GCA_910584185.1 uncultured Muribaculaceae bacterium | reverse complement strand
CAAACTCCCTGAAAATTTGTCGAATTTTGTCACCCGTGTTGAAGTTGGGTTAAGAAATTTGTTGTATCCCCGCTTGTTGATATTATCCTTTGTCAACGTCCCTTTGTTATAGGCCTTTTCAAGTCTGCGTATACCCTTTTCACGGTTATAGGCATCTTTCCGAGCCCGCTTCTCGGTATATCCAACAAGTAGTCTCTGTCCATTGCCCTTGTCATATTCAACCATCAGGCAGTCATTCTTAGGTTGCTCCAGAATCCAATTTTTTATAACCTTGCTCTCATTCTTGATCTTGGCGCCAATGATATATTTGTAGCCGTTGGCTTCAAGATCGGCGATGTTGTCATTGTTCATCAGTCCGGAGTCAGCGACTACTATGAAATTCCCAAGATTGTATTTATGCACAAACTCTGTCACCACCGGCAGCATCGTGTGTCCTTCATATTTGTTGCCTTCATGAATGCAATATGCCAGCGGATAGCCGTCAATACTTACAAGCAGTCCCAGTATAATCTGAGGGTTTTTGTGGCGTCCTTCTTTGGAGAAACCGGTCTTGCGCAGATCATCTTCGTAATCCGCCTCAAAACAAAGCGTGGTGACATCATAGAATAACACTCCGATATTTCCTCCCAGTACACGCCGTGTATGGTCCACGCTTATGTCCTGGACTATCTGATGCTGACTGTCGCTGAGTTTATCCAGATAACGATAGATCTTCGAAAGGCTCACATCTTCGTCAAAGTGATTCTTCAGGTACTCTACCGTGGCTGATTTGCTTGCAGGATATGAAAGCCGCGCCTTGACAAGCTTCCGGAAAATGTCATCCTCAATACGGTTGAACCCTACATTATCAAAGACACGGTCAAGTATCAAGTCAGCACCATCAATTGTGATGTTTGATATACATGACAGCATCTGTTCTGCCGTAAGCAACTCAGCCTCGCACTTGGCACGTTCTTCTCCAAATAAATCCAAACGTGGATGCCGGCGCTGCTTTTCATTATCAATCCACTCACGACCTTTGACAATCAGATCATCAATTTCTGATTCGTGCCTGGCAATGCCGATGGTGGCAAGTTCTTTCATCTTGCCATCAATTTTCTCTACGACAATTATGCCAACATTTCCGGATGGATATTTCTTCTTGCGAACATACATTTTGCAACCGTGTCACCCATTTTAGGGTGACACAAAATTACAAAATAGTTTGTTTCAATTGGTTATAAATTTGAATATTTTTTTAGTGACGAAGTCAGGAAAAAGTCTCAATTTAACGATTATTCCAGGGAACTTCATCAATCAGTGTACTGTTTATTCCCACAAAATTAATCATTTTTTTATTATTTGCCCCATTTTTACCCAATTTTTTATTGAACGCCACCACAATTGCCGACAAAAAAAACATATATATATCTACACCCACCCAATATTCGCACATAATGGTCCGGGGGAAATAAGCATTTCACAGATTGGGGCTTATCACCTTTTCTCCCCCTCCGTTGCGGTTCTTTTTTATTATTATCTGTTGGTTGGTCTTTTGCTTCGGTTGCTTCGGTTGCTTCGGCTGCTTTGGTTTTGTTATCGGCTTTACCTCCTTGGCTCCGTTTGAGGTGCTTATAGAGGTGCTTGTCGAGATGGTTCCTCCTCCGGGTTTTGTGGTCATCACGCCGCTTGTGGTGTCAGTGTAGGTGATTCGCGTTGTGGAGAGCCCTCCGTAGTCTATGTGTCCGTAGCTGTTGCAGAAGAGACGTGCCGTGGTGGCGTCACCGCATACCTTTATGTTGCCCTGGCCCGAGAGGTTTATGTCGACACCGGTGGCATCTATTGTGCCGAGGTCAATCTCTCCCATGCCTGAGAGTACGGCATCGAGCGTGGTGATGTTCTGATAACCAACCACTATTTTACCTTGTCCGGCAATGCCATATCTCATGGTGGTGCCATCTATATTGTCGACGTTGATACTTCCCAAGCCATAGAGCATGAAGTTGCCCGAGGTTATGTCGAGCCGCCTTGCCTTGATTGTACCTTGTCCATACATCTTCAGGTCAAGGCTCGTATCGTCGACCGTGCCGAGATCCACATCCGATGAGCCGTATACCTGCACCGACCGCAGACCGTCTGTCCAGATTTCCACTTTCGTGACTCTCGGCGGGGTATTGTCGCCGGGACGCTGTCCGACTTCAAGTGTAGACTCGTCATAGGCTATGCGAAGCCGGTCGGCCTCCTTGTCGGCCAATGTCACCTCCACTCGTGGTTTGTTGGAATTGCTGTGTATCGTCACCGGCCCGTTAACCGTGAGCTTTATATTCTTGACTGTCCAGTTGAAGCTCGCACTTCTCACCTTTGCCATAGCCGAATTGCCGCCTCCAAGGGCATATATCACGGCCATCAGCAATGCTATCGATATTCTTGCACTTGTTTTCATTTGTCTTCCTCCCTTGTATATCCGTTCTTCCAATTTATCACCACTATCTCGAGCGAGTTTGAGGCCATATAGTCCCATATCACCCACTTGTAGAGCTTATTATCCTTGCCGAACTGTTCAAGCACTATATATTCCGACTGTCCGTCGCGGGTGCGGAGCATCACTTCGAGTTCGGGGTGCTTACGCAAGTACTGTTCCAGTATATTCTTGGCCTTAGTCACAGCAGTGGTCGACGTGAGTTCGTAAGCATAGAGCGAGGAGAAGCCCATATTGAGGTTGAGCCTTCGACCCGACATGTTCCACTGCTTGTAATTGTGGGCGAAACGCCCTGACACGTATGTGCTCTCCACACCCTGCATATCGGCCAGGGCGTCAAATATGTCGTCGGCACGCATCTGCATCGGAAGCATCGCCGCTATTGTAATAGCCACAATCATGACAAGCTTGCGCCATCCCTTCTTGCAGTGGCCAATCATGTTATTATTGTTATCAATCATAGTTTTAAGTTTTTTTGATATTTGATAGATGACAGATGTTTTATATTTCATAATTTTTAGCTTGACGGTTCTCTGTAGGGTCGCTGATCACGCAGTCTATGCGGTCCACCACTTCCGACACCCTGTATGAACTTTCCACCACATTCTCTTCTACCTTGGCCATCACGAATCCGACCACGGCTTTGGCTTCCCTCTCACTTCGCACCACGCGATAGCCCATGGCCTCCATGCGACGCTCTTCGTCGGTCAGCGCATTGGCATAAAGCGCTTCGCCATTCTGTCCGGCTTCACTGGTGGGGCGCACCCGATGTTTCTTGGGCTTAACCGTTTTTTCTGATTCGGCTATCTTTTTCGGTTGCTCCACCCTCTTGGCCATATGCACAGCGGTCGCAGTGTCGGTGGCAGCCTCCGATGTAAGCATCGGGGTGAGGTCGGGCAATGTGTCAGTCACTTTTGATTTCAACACACTTGCCAATGTGTCAGGCTGCCTATTACCGTTATCGATAAGATTGCGCACTGTCAGAGCACCACCAATCAGAAGCAACATACATGCCGCGCCCGATATCCAGGTTCTTCTTCTGCGCCATATGCTATGCCGCTCTCGACGCATCTCCTCTTGGAGTGCCTCATCGAGACGCGCCTTGACATCTTCGGGCATCTTCACAGGCTGCGTCATCGCCTCCTGCAAAGCCATGAACATGCCTCGCTCGCTCTCCAAGTCGGCGGGCAGAGCATCTGCTGTGGCAAAAAACTCACTCAGCCAAGCCTCAGAGCCGGCGTGCGATTGTCCGCCATACCATGCTTCGAGCAGCTTACGCGCTTTATCTATGTTGGTTTTATCTGCTTTCATATCTCGTCCACAATTCCTTAAGTTTCTTTCTTCCTCTTGAGAGCAATTGTCTCACGTTGGTTTCCGTCTGACCGGTAGCCTCGGCTATCTCCGCAGTTTCCATGCCCGCAAAACAGCTCATTTTCAATGCCTGACACTGGCCCTGCGGCAATTCATCCATCAGGGTTTCTATGCGGTGCTTGGTGTCGCGATATTCCACCTCGTCGGCCCGATCGTCGGGTTGTTCGGGAGAATCCTCAAGGCTAAGATCGTTGCGCCGTCGCCTGAACGCCTCGATGCAGGCGTTGCGCATGGCTGCCAAGCAATACATCCGCAACTCTCGCCGGTCGCCCGGCAATGACTGCCGCCTGCGCCAGAGCCTCAGCTGCGTCTCCTGCACGGCATCGGTCGCCTCGTCGGCACTAAGCCCCGACTTCAACGCCATGCCATACATCAGGTCGCGCAACGCGAGCACCTGATCCTTGAATTCTTTCTCTCCCATCTACTTGTTAAAAGAATGCGTGAGGAAACGCATCCTCATCTATTTTGACAACGGCTGCGGCATGTCGTTTATTTGTTTCCGCCACCACCTCCTTGCTCTTCTTTCTCCACGTTGGCCGCCGTGCGTTTCACATCACTCTTTAGCGAACCGAAATTGTAGCTCACTGAGAAGCCTATATTCCATTGCTTATATGTATTATTGTTGGTGTAGCGCATGGTCTCATCTTCTTGCGTATACTTGCTGCTACGTTTCAATGGGAAGAGTGAGCTGATATTGAGCGACATGGTGAGGGCATCATTCTTGAGAAACGATCGGCTGCATCCGAGTCCATACCAGTATCCCTCGCCTCCTCGGCTCTGCAAGTCCATCCAGCCGGTCTGGTAGCCTCCATAGGCCGAGAGGCGGAGCTTGCAGGGAAGCGTGTAGTTAATGTTGGAGTTGAATGAACAGTTCCATCCCTTGTTGGAGGCTTTCACAAGTTCGGAGTCGGCCGAGATATAATTGTACCATGGCGACACCCATACTGACCATTGCAACGCATTCGTAATTCGCCAGTCTGCGTTGACACTCAGCAAGAACATATGGTCTTTGCCCACGTTGGCATAAGTGCTGTTCATCACACCATCTTTCATGAAGAGTATGTCGGTGATGGAGTTGCCGGAGTAGCGGTATGTAGCTTTCACGCCTCCGCTCAAGGCGTGGTCGTAATTGGTGTAACCAATTGATATATCGTGCGATTTCACACTTTCAAGGTTAGGATTGCCATAATATACAGCTCCCGGCACATTAGTATTGCGATATGGGTTGAGGTTCCAGAGACCGGGGCGGTTTATGCGCATCTGGTAGGCGAGGCGCAATGCGCTGGCATCCGTAACGTTATAGCTCAGCGCAGCGTTGGGCACGAGGTCGTTGAGATATGTGGTGAAGTCGGGGTAATCACCTATCTTGTAGCGCAGACCCATGCGCGTATGCTCATAGCGCAGGCCGGCATTAACACCGAACTTCGAGAATGAGCCTGTATACGATGCGTAGACGGCATATATATCCTTAAACTGGCGCATCTTCACCGCCTGAGCTTCATTTTCTACGAGCGACGAGGCATCCGCTCCACTGTAATTTCGGGTGTATGATTTGTTGTCGCTGAGGCTCACCTTGCCGCCGGCCTCGAGTTTATGCTTGGCATTGAACTGATTGGAGTAGTCCACCTGCATGATATGGCTCATGTTGGGAGATTCTCCTTTCTCGCGGAGGTATGGACTTTCTGTCACGTCTCCATCCACGCTTTCGGTCGATATGTCGGTGCGTTCGTCATTGTCGTTGCCGTCAAACATATATGATAGCACCAAGGTATTGTCACTGCGTTTGAAGGTGCGTTGATATGAGGCTTGGAAGCCGCCACCCATCTGGCTTGAACGGGAACGGTTGAGCTGCTCTGTGCGCCAAAGCATTGAAAGATCAGTACCATACATTGCATTGATATCGCGTGTCCGTCCGCGACTGCCATAGCCATAGATATTGCCGTTGAATGTGAAGAGGTTCAGTGTATCCGGCTCCCACGACATATCGATATTCAGCGATTCGTAATCATAACCGTAGCGGCTCTTGCGGCTGCGCTTGCGCAGGTGGTTTGGGTCGCCGGTGAGGTTTTCCACTTCGTTTTCCGACACGGAGCTGCGTGGCCACACATTGCCGTTATTATAACTGATGTTGGCACCGAGCATCACATTGCCGAGCTTGACGCGGCCATTGGCGGAGCCACCCACCTGATACGCATTGATCCAAGCATTGAAGCGAGTATTGAAGCCGGAGAGGTTGCGGCCTCCTTCGGTCACAATATTGAGTATGCCGCCGGTGCCTTCGGCCTCATACTTGGCACCCGGCTCCGAGATTACCTCTATCTTCTTGATAGACCCGCCGGGCAGGGACTTCAGCACAGACTTTATGTCACCCTTGAGCATCGGGTCCTCGCGGTTGTTTATGAGTATCTTGAAGCTCGACTGTCCGTTGACCTTCACATTCTCCTCGGCATCGACGGTCACACCCGGCACCTTACGCAATATATCGAGCAGGCTGCCGCTCTGCGCCTCCGGGTCCTCACTGACGTTATAAGTAAGTTTCGCACCGTCGCTCTGCACGAGCTTCTTGGTCTGCACAATCACGAAATCATCGAGATCTGTGGCTATGGTGTCGGCGTCCTGCACGTCGGCTCCGGGAGCGGCGGTGTCAACTGCCGACACGCCGGCCGGCTCGGCACCGGCGGTCTCGCCGACCGCCGGTCCGCCGGCTATTGAATAAAGGTATGAGATCGTAACTGAGGCAAGCACCAAGCTGCCGATTCGTAAGTCAAACATAGTTCTGCGGTTTTGTTTACCCCTATAATGCACCACCGCCACAATATGTGACACCCATACCTGAAAAAATTTTTACGCAACCTCTTTTTTGAGACTTTATCCTTTTATGCTTAGGAAGCATAAAAATGGCGGGGCATCAGATATAAAGCGGCGAATCGGCTGATGCGCCCGTGGAGTCAAGAAACATCACATTGTAGATAGGCATGTAGGTCACACCCTTATCTGTAAGGCGAACTTCTCGGCTGTTGCTGAGCACTATGGCCCGGCTTATGCCGTAATCCTTCACGCTCAGAAATCGGTTCAACGCACTGTGAACCGTGTAATCCTTCCCCGACTTCACCTCAACCGGCAACGGGCTCATATGCTGATAGTCATTGAGCAAGAAATCCACTTCACCCACCTTACGGTTGTCGTAATAATATAACCTATGCCCATGTGCTACCAACTCCTGAGCCACCACATTCTCGTAAAGCGAGGCCAAATTGACGCTTGCCACATCACTCAACACCGGAGCGACATTATAGCGGTATAGAATGCCCGACAACAATCCGACATCGTTCATATAAAGCTTCACAAGATTCTTAACTAACGATTCAACCAACGGAAATTTGGGATTTGATATACCATCTACGCCCAATGTAATACCGGATGAGAGCAAATATTCAAACTCGTCGCGATACTGCGCAAACCTTGCGCCCTTCTTGCCATCAATATCCTTGGCCACCACACGTTTTTTCTTGTTTTCCATCTGCGAGGGCACCATCTCATAGATTCTGCGTATACGCAACCGTTTACCAAAATCCTCCTCATATTTTGACGCGTCGGCGAGATACATACGATGTATATCGTCCTGCACTTGGCGCACATCAGCAATATTATGTGTTAACAAATATGCATTGACCGCATCCGGCATACCACCAACAAGCAGATAACGCTTAAATAGATCCATGACCCGGTTATGCAAACCCTCTATTATCGGCTCTTCGTTAGTAAACCGCTCACGCATCATCTGCAAAGCGTCAACACCGAAATCGTTGGCAATCAAAAACTCCTCGAAATCGAGAGAATACATAACCTTACGCACCACACTACCCACCGGAAGCGATGTGGTATCGCGTAAGGAAAGACCGAGAAAACTACCGCTCGCTATGAAACGATAACGTCCATCTTCCCTTAAAAACTTTAACCATGTCACATATTGCGGATATTCCTGAATCTCATCAAGAAATATCAAAGTGTCAGTCTTATCGCCAAGTCGACTACCGTAGAGTGATGACAGCAATATATAAAAGTCATCTACCGATTTAACATCCTTAAAGACATGGGAACCCTCGCTATCTTTTACGAAATTCAATTCGATAAAATTAGTGAACATCTCAGTACCCACATCTCTTATGATATAAGACTTTCCTACCTGCCTTGCTCCCTCCACAAGCAGAATCTTGTCGGAATCTGAAGCCAAATGGCTGACTATAAAGTGTCTGATTTTGCGGTATAACATTATTTCTCGGCTTTAATATCCACAAATATACACTTTTCAAACTTTTTTAGCAAGATTTTTTACACTTTTCAAACTTTTTCGGGTCCCAAAATTACACTTTTCAAACTTTTTCAGACCCCAAAACTACACTTTTCAAACTTTTTAGGACTATATCCAGGCGTTCTGGCGCTCTTTCACTGCGAGCGAGTCACCGAGCATCCTGATAAATTCCATCATCGACTTCTTGCGATAGGCATCTTTGAGCACATGCACGCAACCCGACATCTCGTTGTTGGGCACATCGAGAGGAATTGCCACCACTTCCCGCTTGTTGTGCGTGGTCGCCTCTGCAAGTATCGACACCATAGTGCTGTTGCGCAACAATTCGAGCAATATATTGACCTCGTTGAGTTCTATCTTTATGTTGAGCTTGGTGTATGGTGTCACAAGTTCTTCCAATGCGTTGCGCGCCTGGAGTCCCTTGGAGGGAAGTGCAAGGTCATATCTCTCCAACTCCTGCAGAGACACACGCTTCAAGCCGGCAAGCGGATGCCCCTTACCCACCACCGCCGACAGGTAATTTTGAAACAATATGTGCGACTCTATCCCTTCTATCTCCTTCGTGGGCTTGAAAGCGAGCACGAAATCAACTCTACGCTCCTTCAAAGCCTCCATCAACTCTCCCATTGGCTTGTAGAGTATGTTAAGCTTGATTTTGGGATACGATTTCATGAAGGTGCTTATCGTCTCCGTCAATATCGGACTGAACGAATAAGTCACACCTATGTTGAGCGTGCCGGTGTTTAGCCTGTTGAGGTCATCGATTCGCTCCTTGCAGAGTTCGGCATCATATATCGCGCGTTTTGCACTCTCAAGTATCATCTTACCCGCCTCGGTGAGAGCCACATTATGACTGCTGCGCATCAGCAATTTTTCACCCAACTCATCTTCAAGCTGTTTGATTTGTTGCGACAGCGTGCTTTGGGTCACGCACATGGCACGTGCTGCCTCCGAGAAGTTGAGAGTCTCGGCTACCTTAACGAAGTATCTAAGTTGTCGAAGTTCCATATGTTATAAACGTCTGAAATGCCGAATTTATTTACAGCCTAACGGGTGGCCTGGAATGATATGCGTTTAAGCATAAATATCGGTGTCACGGCCCCAATCACCATGCAGAGAAGTATGCTCACACATGTCATGCCATTATAACAGAAGAGATACATGCCGCGCATGAACGGTTCCTCGCCCCCCGAGAATACACACTCGGCCAACGCGGCAAAGGTCTTGTAGGCGTAAATGCCGGGTATCATGGGGAGCAACGATGGGAAGAGATAAGTCTCCGCGGGTATCTTAGAAAGTGACGACAGCAAAACCGCTGTGATGCCTATGGCAAACGAAGCCATCAAGGTGGCCGGCAATATGTGCATCGCCACTCCAGGCGACATGAGCAGATAACGCAATGAGTGACCTATCGCCGCTATTATGGCACAATAGGCATAGGCCCTGCGCGGAGGCCGGCTGATAGCTGCAAAGCCTATGGCGGCTATCGCCGAGAATAATGCATCCTGCAATATTTGCAATATCATGACTTCTATACTTTATTAGTTCAGAATATGCTCGCTTTCATAAGCCACATGCCGGCACACAACCCCACCGACAGGCTGCACGTAAGTATCAACGCATCGGCAAACCGTGCGAACGCGCACAGGTAGTGACGGTAAAGCATGTCGCTGAATGAATTTAGAAACGGTATGCCCGGCACAAGATAGAGCACGCTCGTGCCAAGCGCCACATCGGGCGTGGAGCCGATAGAGAAGAGCATGTCGGTAGCCCCTATCACCGACGACACAAATGAGCAGACCATGAATACCAGACGCACATCCACCTTATGCGAAAGCAGAAGCATCTTCATATAGTAGCCCGCAAGGGTCGCCACTCCTACCACTATCATGGCAGCGATATCTCCACCAAACAATCGGCAGAAAGATGCGTTGGCAAGCGACACCAACAGTAATAGCGACCATGCGCTCAGACCCCCGCCGGCCTTTATGCCTTCATATCTCCTCACTGCATCGGCATAACCCATCTTGCGGTCGGCAATTTCCCAGCTAAGACGGCTCAACTCGGTGTTTTGCTCGAAACTAATACCGGTATCGGGCACTTTGCTGATAGAGGTAATAACTTCACCGGTGTTCTTATCTATGACCGTAAGGTGTATATGCCGTGGCATGACGGTCATCTCCACATCCATGCCAAAGGCGGCGGCAATACGCCTCACATTCTTGTCAAGTCGTATGCAGGTGGCACCGGAAGCCATCAGATTAGCTCCATAATCCACCAAAAACCTGCACATATCAGCAGCATTGACTTGCTCCATATTACAAGTCGGCGATATCTGTGTCAGCATCATCTAAATTTCTAAAAGGATCCGGATCACCGGGCACAAAGAATTCCTCACGTTCACTGCCAAATGATAGCACATGATGCTTTCCCTTGACTCGAGTGACTACCATGCGGCACAACTGTACAATTAAAATTACGACAAACAGGCCGACGATACAGCCCCAGGTTACAAAAGGTATTTCCATAATTCTTATTTTTAGCGGTTTTGAATTACACTGCAAAATAACAAAACAAAAAAGCTGCCATGAAGCAACATTTATGGAAATATCTAATAGCAACAACCGACACCATCAATAGCAACAAACGGCAACATCATGGAACAGCGATTTCCAAATCATAGCTGTTAACTTATGACTCCCAAATCGCCTTTCTACTTATTACTAAAACGGGAACAAGAGCGGCAATGTGAGAATCATGATGACACCCAGCGCCGCTCAAAACCGCCCTGGGGGGTACAAATTTTATGAAACGCGGCCTAACTTTTTGCTCATATTCCCAAAATGAAAACAACTTTTAATAACTATTTTGCATTTTTTCTTGCAATTTAAAAATATTTAATTAATTTTGCACCCATACTCGTCATCGCACATCTATCCGTGCTCTTTCTCACGTATATTTTTGCAGACTTTAAACTTTCAGAATTCAAGCATTACTGCTGAATGTGGAAGCTCGCTTCCATAGATATCTTATTTTTTCACTAATTTTTTATCGCATGAATCTGAAGTACTTTTTGCTTTTGACAGCGTCTGCTTTGGCAATGCCGGCAGCTTCTTACGCTGAGTCGTTCGGGTTTGAGAACCCGGGCATCACCTCCGACCCTCCCCAAGGTGAAGTAGGAACCCTGCAGCGCATTGCCCTGACCTACGACGGCCAACAGGGCGTGTTTGCCAACCCCTATCAGCACTCCATCACAGTCTGCCGCGAAGGTGAGGAAGAGAGCCTGATGAGCGCTTCCGCCGACACCGACCCCAAGCAATGGAACATTCTGCAAATCACCCTCGACCGCACGCTTCGCGAACCGGGCACGTACATCATCACCCTCCCCTACGGTTTCGTGCAAGACTGGGACTACGCCACTCTCCCCGAATCGAAATGGATGTTCAAGGTGACCGGTAATGACGACAACCAGATTGAATTTGAACCTTACGACAACCTTGGAGTCGACATAAGTCCTCGCCAAGGTGTATACAACAAGATTGGCGAAGACTTCCGCCTCAATTTCGATTACGAATCTATCGGTGTCAATAATGCCAAGATAATACGCATGATCGATGATGAGACAGGCGTAGTGTGCGGCACATTCAGCATCGATTACACATTTACCGACGACGGTCTGGCCGTGCTCAACCAATTCGTGCTCAAGTCTGACCGCGAGGTTACCGCACCCGGCTCATACACGCTGCAATTTCCCGACGGCACATTCTACCGTTCATCCGACAATGAGGATATCGGGGCCTTCAATTTCCGCTACATGGTGTCAGAAAAAGGCCAGGTATACACGCCCGACGCATCTTACAGTTTCGTATATCCCTCAAGTTCATCAGCAGTGCGTCAGCTGGAACAGATCGTGGTGACATTCCCCGATTTCGACACAGCACGCCCGTCGCTCAACTCCAAGATAAAGGCTTACGATGCCACCGGCAAGGAAGTGGGTACCGGCATAGCCTTGGCCACCAAAGAGAGAGTCGGCAAGAACCAAGTGCCGGTAGTGTTCAATCCGGCAATCACTGCCGAAGGTGAATACACTGTCATTATCGACGAAGGCTCTATAATCGTAGGAGAAAACGGCGACTCCAATAGCAAAATCACACTTGCATATAACGTAAATCCCAAGGCTGCCGACCCATCTGACCCCAACTCTCCATACGACAACCGTGGCGTGACCATTTATCCGGCACAAGGTTGCTACAAGTCGCTCAATACCTTCCTGCTCACGTTCGACTGCGACAAGACCGGCATAAACTTCTCCAACATGATAAAAGTCTACAACGACGAGACCGGAGAGGTAGCGGGCACCTGCGGCATTGACTACGGAGCTAAATTCGGCAAGGAGGTGACGGCAGACGTGCTACCCTATATGGACAAACCGGGCACATACACGATTGTATTCCCGCAAGGCACTTTCTACGACTATGGCAAGGAGGATGAGCCGGAAATGCCCATCTACAAGTTCCGCTATGTCATAGCCCCTAACGGAGAGGTCGTGAATCCGGTTTCGGAGACAGTGCTTGCCAACCCGGCCTCGGGTTCTGAGGTGACATCACTCAAGTCAATCGACATCTCTTTCCCCGAGTTCTCGAAGATAGAACGCAGCCACGTGGTTGACCAGCTAAACATCGAGATAAAGGTGGTAGACAAGAACGGCGATATCGTGTCGGAAGGGAAACTGGACCAGACACAAGCCGGGCTGTCTCAAAATGCAATGAAGATTAATTTCGACCCCGAAGTTATAGCGGGTGGCGACTACGACATCTTGTTCGCACGCCGCGTATTCATCCTCGGTGAGGATAACGACCGCCGATTCAACGAGGACTTCTCACTTCGCTACTCAATCAAGCCTTCAGGCGTCGACTCTGTGGTGACAGACCATGAGGCAGCACCGACAATCTACACCCTATCAGGTGCAAGGGCTACCGAAACCGACCGACCCGGCGTATACATCATGATTGACAGCCAAGGTAAAGCCACCAAACTCGTGCGTTGACGCAAACAAAATATAAGGCCTTAGAGCCACTCTGATAAACAGCCTCCGGCGACATCCACAATGCCATAACACTACGACATGTGGGCGTCTTCGGAGGTTTTTCTTTGCCGCAAGGCCGCCAACCCGAGAAGCATACAGACCGTAAGGTAACCTATGCCGGCCATAAAAATCACTCTAAGCGAGGTGGCATCGGCAAGCAATCCCCAACCGGCCAACGGATTGAACAGCATACCCCCCGATACGCCCATCACGGGTTTATTCAGGGGTATTTTCTAAAAAAATATCCCTAATTTACAAGAAACACGCTCTGAATATTTGAAAAAACACAATACCTGAATACAATCGATTTTATTGAAATGCGCCATCCTTATACAAGAGAATCGGATTTGCGAAGTACATTTCGCAAATCCGATTGTTTCAATTTTTGAATTTACATCATCCTTATTCCGCGTCGGCTTACTTCACGTCGAAGGGTGTCGTGGTGGCCGGTGTGGCTGTGTAGGTGGCATTGTCGGCCGGAATCGTTGCCGTAACCGTCACTCCGCTTGCCTTGGCGCGACAGCGCACGTCCACATAGCCACCGTAGTCGGGGTCGATTTTCGGATGAACAGCCTTAGGTGCCGAACTCTCCACCTTGACATATTCGAGCGCTTCTTCGGGTGTAACCACGAGCACAAACACATCGTTCTCAGGGCTGACATTATAGGTAGCCTTGATCGGCTCCCAGCTGAGCGACACGATAATCTTACCATTCTCATCCTTGACAATCTCGTCGGGCGTGGACTGCGCACAAACCGGAAGCACAACACTCACCATCACCGAAGCAAGAAGTGCCTTTACTGACATTTTCATATTTTGAAGTTGTTTAAATTGTTACCGACAATTACTATTGGAAGTGCAAAATTACAAATTTACGCTGAAACTATATTTTGTCTGCAAAGATTATTTCGTTAACTTGCGCATAAAATTACACAATCATGAAATCTTTGACCAAACGTGCGCGACCTATAATATCACCTTCGTGCGGGTTCTTACGCCCTCCGGAGTGCGCTCTATGCGGATGTATATTTGCCCGGAGATCGGATTTGCTACGCGGTTTCCTTGCATATCGAAATATTCCACATCCACGGCTTCATTGTCAGTGTCCTCTATGTCTTCGATTCCGGACCCTTTGTAGCCCGTGTAGTCGAAGCAATACCACCAGTCGGTATTATAATAAAGCTCCCATACCGATTGCGGCACATAGATTTTGGCATTATGAAAAGTTTTCGTTGAGAAAGGGGAGTTACCACACACCGATGGCACCAGTGCATCGCAGCTGACGCTCTCTATGGACTCGCTACCTTGGAAACAGCACTCCCCTATGCTCTTCAGAGTAGAGGGCAAACTCACGGAACGGAGCTGCTCGCAAGTGGAGAAAGCATCATCTCCTATCGACACAACACCCTCAGGTATGTTGACTGCCGTCAGTGCCGTGCGACAAAATGCCCACCTGCCGATTGTAGTGAGTGGTGATGAAAGATTTATTGTCGACAACGAAATGCACTCCTCAAAAGCCTGGGCACCGATAGCCGTTATACCCAACGGCAACGTTACGCTCCGCAATGCGTTGCAGTGATAGAAACAGAGAGCAGGCACCACCGTGATATTGTCAGGCCAAACTATTTCGGTAATCTCGGTTCTCGAAAAAGCACCCTCACCAATCGAAATCACCCTATAAGGAAGCACGAGCGAGGTTATAGAGGTGCCATATAATGCACGCTCTCCAATCTTGAGCTTAGTTGTCGAATTATCGAATGTCACACTCTTGAGAGATGACATAGAGAGTGCATAGTCTCCGAGTTCGGAGCAGGTCCCCGGAATATTGACCGAGGTCAAACGGGCATCCTTGAATGCGTTCGCACCGATTTTCTCCACTTTCGGCGGTATAGTCAAATTCTTGACCCAGGAATCGAGAAAGGCGTCCTTATCTATAAGCGTGACAGTATTGGGCAAATTAACAGTGGTGAAATCCGCATCCTTGAATGCTCCCGCCCCTATCTTTGTGATAGTGTATGACACACCATCCACCTTGATTTTGGACGGGATTGTAATGGTCTTCTTCAATGTCTCCTCATAGCCCTTTACACGCGCTATCTTGTCGGAAGCATTGAGCGCATAAGTGACCCCGATACCCTCAGTGGTCTTCACCACGGCATCCTTGGCCATGACATACGTTGGAGCTGCCGCAATCCATATTGCAGCGAGAAAGGCTAATTTTCTTGAATTCATAAAATAGAGTTGAAACGTTTTGAGCCACAAAACTAACGGTTTTGCATCATCTACACAAAGATTCGATATAGACAATATATCTACATCTGTCATCATCCACTATATATCAACCATTTAGATAACACACTCGGCATTGAGTTGAAGCATGATGCACATATGCCAAGCGCCGGCAAAGACAGCATCGTTTATCTGAAATCTATATCAGGAAGAATGGATTTCATTTAAAAATATATAACTTTGCAACCCGAATCATTTTTTTAATTTTTTACATTTATGTCAAAATTCAAGACCATTTTCGCACCGGTACTCCTGATGCTCGTATCAATCCTTTCCATCCAAGGTTTCTCTTCATGCACAAGCAAGGAGGCGCGCCTTGAGAAGGCAGTCAGCCAACTCAACGCCCAGCTCCCCATGAAGCTGAGCAAGGAGTTCACAATGCAGAAGATCGCCTTAGACGGCAACGCCCTCGTCTACGAAATCAAATGCAACGAGCACTTCATCGACATGGACCTGATAGAGCAAAACAAGGATGAGCTCAAGCAGAACTCCCTGGCACAGCTAAAGAGCGAATTGAAGTCAAACAAAGACTTCGCCAGCCTTCTGGACTATTGCAAGGAGAAAGACATAAACGTGGTGTACCGCTACAAGGGAAGCTCCTCCAAGAAGGCCGTCGACATCGTGATCAGCCCCAGCGAAATCTGATTCGCGTCAGCCACATCCTGATGACAAAGGCCCCGCCATTCTCAGCCGCGTCACCTGCACGCCAAGTTCCCACGGCGCAAAAAGGTGTTAGACCCCGTCTCATAAAACACAATCATGCAGGGCAGTGGACATATTCAGTTCCACTGCCTTTTTGCATCGCTTATTTGCATGACTTTTTGCCTGGTGTCCCATCCACTTCAATTTTAAGCACACGATGCACAAGCCGATTCGGATTTTTTTTGTAATTTTGCATAATAAAGCATCTTTGCTGATAGTCAATTCAAAACCGAAGATGCTTCTCTGATATTTTATACTGATAAATCATACAGTTACAACATATGGCAAACCACGAACTCAGCGAGCAGGAAATAGTGCGTCGCAACAGTATGAACTCGCTGCGCGAGAGGGGCATAGACCCGTATCCCGCAGCCGAATATCCCGTAACCGGCCACACCGCCGAAATCAAGGCTAACTTCAAGGATGGCGAGGAACCTCTGCGCGAGGTGAGCATCGCCGGCCGCGTCATGAGCCGCCGCATCATGGGCAAGGCTTCGTTTATGGAGCTCCAGGATGCCGATGGCCGTATCCAGGTATACGTGAGCCGCGACGACCTCTGCCCCGGCGAAGACAAGGATCTCTACAACGTTGTCTTCAAGAAACTCCTCGACATTGGTGACTTCGTGGGCATTAAGGGCTTCGTGTTCCGCACCCAGATGGGGGAGATCACAGTCCATGCCAAGGAGCTTACCGTACTCTCGAAGTCGCTGCGCCCCCTGCCTATCGTCAAGATGAAGGATGGCAAGGCCTACGATGCGTTTACCGACCCTGAGCTCCGCTACCGTCAGCGTTATGTGGACCTCGTGGTTAACCCCGGCGTGCGCGACATATTCCTGAAGCGTACCCGTATGTTCAACTCCATGCGTGAGTTCTTCAATTCACACGGCTACTTGGAGGTAGACACCCCGATACTGCAGGCTATCCCCGGTGGTGCCGCAGCGCGTCCGTTTATCACTCACCATAATGCGCTCGACATTCCACTCTATCTGCGTATCGCCAATGAGCTTTATCTCAAGCGCCTCATAGTGGGTGGCTTCGAGGGTGTGTATGAGTTCTCGCGCAACTTCCGCAACGAGGGTATGGACCGTACGCACAACCCTGAGTTCACCTGCATGGAAATCTACGTAAGCTACAAGGATTACAACTGGATGATGCGCTTCACGGAGCAGATGCTCGAGAAGATCGCCATGGATGTGAACGGCACTACCAAGGTGATGGTGGGCGACAATGAGATAGACTTCAAGGCCCCTTATCCCCGCATCACCATGCGCGATGCGATACTCGACAAGACCGGCTTCGATATAGATGGCAAGAGCGAGGATGAGCTCCGAGCATTCTGCAAGCAGGCCGGCATAGAGACCGACCCGAGCATGGGCAAGGGCAAGCTTATCGATGAGATATTCGGTGAGAAATGCGAGGGCACATATATCCAACCTACCTTCATCATCGACTACCCGATAGAGATGTCACCGCTCACCAAGCGTCATCGCAACAACCCCGAGCTTACGGAGCGTTTCGAGCTTATGGTCAACGGCAAGGAGCTTGCCAACGCATACTCCGAGCTTAACGACCCGATAGACCAGTACGAACGCTTCGTGGAGCAGATGCGACTCGCCGACAAGGGAGATGATGAGGCAATGATTATCGATGCGGACTTCATCCGTGCACTCGAATATGGTATGCCCCCCACATCGGGTATGGGTATCGGCATGGATCGTCTGGCCATGCTTCTCACCGGCCAGTCCACAATCCAGGAAGTGCTCCTCTTCCCGCAGATGCGTCCTGAGAAGAAGCAGGTGAAAGAGGAGGATCAGGAACAGGAAAACGCAGAGAAATGACCGGTGACATCACCAATATGGGCAAGATCGCAGTGATAGGGAGCGGCAGCTGGGCCACGGCGTTGGCAAAGCTGTTGCTTCGCAATTGCGACCGTATCGGATGGTTCGTGCACCGTCAGGACCGTATCGACGACTTCTTGCGCGACGGCCATAACCCCGGCTATCTCACCGATGTGGCTTTCGACACATCGCGCATAGAGTTTACCGCCGATATCAACACCGCCTGCGATAATGCCGACACCCTGCTCTTCGTGGTGCCGTCGCCATATTTCAAAGATACGGTAGACAACATCACCACCGACATATCGGGCAAGAACATCGTGTCGGCAGTCAAGGGTATAGTGCCCGGCACCAACATGATAGTCTCCGACTTCATGGAGAGCAACTTCGGTTGCCGCCGTGAGAATATGCTCGTGATAGGAGGCCCCTGCCACGCGGAGGAGGTTGCCCTCGAACGTCTTAGTTACCTCACTATCGGCTGCATGGACTCGGCCAAGGCGGAGTCGTTTGCCGCCAAGCTAAACGGCCCGAAACTGCGCACCATAATTTCTGAAGATGTCAACGGCATAGAATATGCCGCCGTGCTTAAGAATGTCTACGCCATAATGGCCGGCATACTTAGCGGCATGAAAGGGGGCGACAACTTCCAGGCCATGATGGTGAGCAATGCCATCCGTGAGATGCAGCGGTTTGTCGATGCTGTCTCGCCTATGCCGGGTCGCGACATATGCCGCTCCGCATATCTCGGCGACCTGCTCGTCACGGCCTATAGCCGCTTCTCGCGCAACCATAACTTCGGCTCCATGATTGGCAAGGGCTACAGTGTCAAGGCTGCCATGATGGAGATGGATATGGTGGCCGAGGGATATTTCGGCACCGACTGCATATACCGCATAAACTCAGACGGACCCAAGGTGGATATGCCTATACTTGAGTGTGTGTATCGGATACTCTATCAGGGGCGCAATCCTCGCAAGGCTGTCGAGGTTTTGGCGCCATCTTTTACTTGAAAGCCCGCTGCCTTAAGGTCTTTAAGGTCTTTAAGGTCTTTAGGGTCATTAAGGTCTTTAAAGTCTTTAGGGACTTTTGGGTCTTTAACTTGGCTTAACAAACTTAATTTGCCGCAGTGCGGTTATAATTAGAGTGGCGGCTGATCAGACTGTCACTTGACTTCTGAAAAATTACTTAAAAATAACATAACCCAATGAAAGCCTTAGAACTTCAGATTGACAAAGCTCTCTATTTTGCAGAGAAGCAATTCAACGACAACCTCGATGCAGCACGCGCTGCCATCACCACACTCGAGGAGGGTACCGGAGCCGGTAACGACTTCCTCGGCTGGGTGAAGCTCCCCGGAGAGATTACCGAAGAGCTTATTGACCGTATCAACGCCACCGCAAAGCGTCTGCAGGAAAACTGCGACTACGTGGTGTGCGTCGGCATCGGAGGTTCATATCTCGGCGCAAAGGCTGTCAACACAGCACTCGCTGACAACTTCGAATATTACTACGCTCCCAACCCCAAGGAGCCCAAGGTGCTCTATGCCGGCCAGAATATCGGTGAGGAGTATACCGCAGAGCTTGAGAAGCTCCTCACCGGCAAGAAATTCGGTATCATCGTGATTTCGAAGTCAGGCACTACCACTGAGCCGGCTATCGCATTCCGCATCCTCAAGGAGCTTCTCGAGAAGCAGGCCGGCAAGGAAGCAGCCAAAGACCTCATCGTGGCCATCACAGACGCGCAGAAAGGTGCTCTCCGCACTCTCGCCACTCAGGAAGGTTATGAGACTTACGTAATTCCTGATAACGTGGGCGGTCGCTTCTCAGTGCTCACTCCGGTAGGCCTTCTCCCCATCGCAGTGGCCGGTCATGACATCAAGAAACTCGTGGCAGGCGCAGTGGAGATGGAGAAAGAGACACTCCACGATTCAGAAAACAATATCGCCGAAGTGTACGCCCGTATGCGCAACGCGCTCTATCAGAGTGGCAAGAAAGTGGAAATCCTTGCCAACTTTGACCCGAAGCTCCATTACTTCGGCGAATGGTGGAAGCAGCTCTATGGCGAGTCTGAGGGTAAGGACCAGAAGGGTATCTTCCCGGCAGCAGTAGACTTCACCACCGACCTCCACTCAATGGGACAGTGGATTCAGGAGGGTGAGCGTACCATCTTCGAGACTGTAATCTCAGTGGCCGAACCGGCAGTGGAACGTCGCGTGCCTTCTGACGAGGCTAACCTCGACGGCCTGAACTATCTCGCCGGCAAGCGCATCGACGAAGTCAACAAGATGGCCGAGCTCGGCACCCAGATGGCTCACGTGGATGGCGGCGTGCCCAACATGCGCCTTGTCATCAAGACTCTCAACGAGCACACTCTCGGTGCACTCATCTACTTCTTCGAGAAGGCTTGCGGCATCAGCGGCTACATGCTCGGCGTAAACCCCTTCAACCAGCCGGGTGTAGAGGCTTACAAGAAGAACATGTTCAAGCTCCTCAAGAAACCGGGATATTGAGTAGTTAATAATTAATAATGAATAGTTAATAATGTTTGACGCATTTTTTGCGTTGCATTATATTTCTTAAAAAAAACAGGGATGCATCTTTCGTGCATCCCATGTTTTTTTGTCGTCGGGGGCGCCGCCGACGACC
>CAJTYC010000041.1 GCA_910584185.1 uncultured Muribaculaceae bacterium | reverse complement strand
TTTGATGAGATTGAGAAGGCAAATCCTGATGTATTCAATATCCTGCTTCAGGTGCTTGATGATGGACGCCTCACCGACAACAAGGGTCGTTTCATCAACTTCAAGAACACTATCATCATCATGACCTCCAACATGGGTAGCGACATAATCCGCGAGAAGTTTACCGGCTATAACGACAAGTCGGAGGCTGAGAAAGAGGAGATTGTCAGCACCACCAAGCAGGACGTGATGGATAGGCTGAAACAGATAATCCGTCCGGAGTTCTTGAACCGTATCGATGAGACAGTGATGTTCACGCCGCTCGACAAGAAGGAAATACTTGAGATTGTCAACATCCAGGTGAAGAGTGTGCAGCGTATGCTTGCAAGTAATGGTATCACCCTGAATGTTACCAAGCAGGCACTGGAGCTTCTTGCCGACGATGGTTACGACCCCGAGTTTGGAGCCCGACCGGTGAAGCGAACGATACAGCGTCTTGTGCTGAATCAGTTGTCGAAAGATATATTGAGCCAGAAAGTAGACCGCGAGCACCCCATCACCATCGACGCGCAGGGAGACGAGCTGGTGTTCAGGAACTGACAACGGCAGACACATGCCTTACAATAGGCAAAAATCATATTACCTACATATTCAATAGAAGCTTCGCGCCTTAACATGGCGTGGAGCTTTTTTAATGATGTGTGTTAATCATAATATGTTATTCTAAAACTCGTTAAATATGCGTAAAATCATTACGTATATAAACTTTATAATCGATAAGTTACAAGGAGACAAACGTATATGAAGCGCAGTCTTATAGCTTTGGCAGCCGGGACATTCGCTCTCGGCATGGCTGAATTTGGGATGATGGGGATTCTTGGGGTTGTATCGAAGAGCATCGGCGTAAACATAGTCGAGGCTGGACATTTGATATGTGCAGCGTCGCTTGGAGGCGCTGTAATAAGCATGGGTCTCGGTATAGCCTCACCCGCCCTCGCCGGAGCGCCGTTGGCGCTCATCGGAGCAATAATGCTATACGTGCTTCACCGTAAGACCGGAGTGTAACTGCTACCTTTGTAAAGATAAGTCCGTGAGTGTATTATGCAATATACATTAACCGATGTGACAATTTTTGATATGACACGCAAGGAGACACAAAAGAGAAAAATATTGACATTCATGACGCAGGTCGTTGTGACTACATTGGTTATGGCAGCATTGCTCTGGCTGTTTGACATTATATTTCACGAGTCGGTGGCTTTTGACTGGGGAGTGCTTTTACAGGCATTTATATTCGCCATCATTTACGTTCCGCTTGCCTCCTGGTCTCCTTGGCGCAAATGAAACCAATTTTAAACAATCCAATACAGTCAAATAAAATACACAGTTGATTAGCAACAATTTAATACAGATGTAGACTTCATGTAGACCTTGTAGATAGCGCATTTTGGAGGCAGAATGATTAATTTCGCCTCAAAATTTTTAAAGTATCCATATGGTTACCAATAACACATCAGTCAAGCGCATGTGCCGGGTCGTCCAGACGAAAGCACAAGGAGAGCTTGCACCTTTGGTAAAAGCCAAACTCGCACTTATTATTGCAGCTCTATCATGGTCCGCCATGTGGAGTGGCGCCGTAGAAATTGACAACAAAGCGACTTTTGAAGTTGGTAAATTTATCTTCAAAATCGGAGTAGATGTCGGCGACGGGCAAGCATGGCTTATCGGAATAAAACAAGGAGTGTCGTTGACAGGGGAGATTACAATACCGGGGTCGGTCACCATTAATGGCAAGAAATATAACGTAACCTCAATCGGACCGGATGTTACCGACACTTCATCAGGTTGGTGGTATAACTACGAAGCTGCCATCGCCGAACAACCAGGCATAACCAAGGTGAACATACCATCAACCATCTCTAATATCGGCACTTTCGAATTTCTCGGTTGCCCGGCCATCGCGGAGTTTCATGTAAATGCATCCAACTCTGAGTTCAAAGATGACAACGGTATACTGCTCAGCCGCCACAACACTTGGGATGAAGACTTCGAGCTTTTCCGTATGCCTCCAGCCACAAAAAAGACCAAATATACAGTTCCCAAAGAACTTGTCGGAATAAGAAACAATGCATTCGCCGATAACCGGAGCATCAAGACATTAATTATTAACGGCAACGTAAATTTTGGGAGCTATTGGGCAAACCGTAATCTCGGGATTAAAGATATAGATGTCTCAGCATCAAAATATTATGATTCTCTCGACGGAGTGGTATATCTTTCGGATGAGTGGAGCGTCGACAACGTGCCGGTAAAGAAATATGAGATAATTGTGACATGCCCTCCCGGCATGGTTAAAGAGAAACTCACATTACCGAATTCGGCAAAATCTTGTCACCAGGGAGCTTTTATATGCACTAATATATCTGAAATCGTATTGCCTGACTCCTTTATATCTTTCGGATCATACGCATTCTATAACTCCTCACTGAAGAGCCTGACACTTGATGTGGATAACTTCAACTACCAAAGTAATGATTTTACCGGTCTTTGTGCAGACTGCCGTGAGCTTGAACAAGTGGAACTGAAAGGCTCATCCGGTAAGAAACTTACTATCGCTAACAGTATGTTTCGTGGGTGTACCAATCTTAAGGATATATCGATTTCTTCAGATAAGGTTTCTATTAAAAGCCACGCATTCAGAGATTGCACCTCGCTTACATATTTCCCGTTTGCCAAAGTGACAGCAATGGAAGGATACGGATCAATCGAATTGTCCGCACATGAAGGTTGTCAGTTTGCATATTCAGGTCTGACAGCAGCGAGAATCCCATCGGCACTATGGTTTGTGCCAAAAGGATGTTTCATGGGGTCAGCTTTGAAAAGTGTGAACCTCAATCCTTCAGGTAAGAATAATCTTGAGGACATATGCGCATATGCATTCAAGGATTGTAATCTCACACAAGTGGATATTGCACAGGTAACGACTCTCGGCGAAGAATGCTTTGCCGGAAATCCATTGGCAAAGGTGATATTTCCTGACAACGCTAAACTCGAGGAATATGAGAATCATTCGCTGCTTGTGGATGATTCCTTCACGCCCGATGTTGACACTTGGTTTTATGTTGGAGACAATATGGTGAACTGGGATACTCCCTATGATTGGCAAACCGGTAAGGACACAAAAGGGCTTCATAAGGCAATTTATGTGACCTCGCACAGGAAGTGCAACAACGTGCCAAACAATTTCCGTATTGTATACGGCCCCGCCGACTGCCATAACCACCCAGTAGGATGGGCCAACGTAGACCTTGGCCAAGTAAAGGAGATATTCACGATGGCTCCCATGAAAGGTCAATTGGCTGTCATTATAAATGCTTCGCCCGAATCGCCCGAACTTGAGTTTGAAGTGAATTCAGTTTATATTGACGGCATAAAGGCTACATGCGATGGAGACAAGTGGGCGATTGAGGGTAACGGAATTGTGGAAAATCGAGAGAGATTGATTGACTTCACTGTAAATGGAGTCAGTATGCAAACTAAATATCCCGTCGGTTACTCCACCGGTATAAAAAACATCGAAGCAGAGCAAGAGGATAAGGAAATTAAGATGATTTATACGGTTCATGGCATATCGGCCGGCAATGAAATAAACATGCTCGGCAGTGGCACATACATAGTGAAGTATGCTGACGGCACCACATCAAAAATAATGGTAAAGTGATTCAAACAGAACAACAAAAGAATTAACAATGAGAAATTTTTTGCAAAAATTGAAGACCTTCATGCTATTCCTAATCGTGACGTTGGTAAGTGATGCAACTCACGCCATAGAGATTGACAACAAAAGTATTATATCATCGGGCAAATATATATTTCGAATAGCAGAGGGTCCTGCAGCCGGCGAAGCGTGGATAGTCGGTATGAGAACAGGATACACACTTGAAGGAGAGGTGCAGATTCCCGGTTCGGTGACTACAAACGGCAAAAAATATGTTGTGACACGTATCGGTGATGATACCGGCACACCTTTCTATCTTTACGAGCCGGCAATCAAGGATATGCCGCTCCTCACGAAGGTCATAATACCCTCAACCATCAAGTCAATCCACACTTATGAGTTTTTAGGATGCCCGGCAATCAGTGAGTTTCATGTCAATTCCGGCAACACCCGTTTTAAGGATGAGAATGGTTTGCTCTACTATCGTCTTACTGACGGTGAAGATTCGCGTTGGAATTTCTTCCGTATGCCACCGGCCACTAAGAAAACGAGGTTTACCATTCAAGGTGAAGATGATTTCGGCAAAGTATACGACAACGCATTTGCCGACAACAGGAGCATCAAGACCTTAGTGCTCAAAGGGAATGCAATGCTCAGCACTGGGTGGGCTTATCGCAATCTTGGCATACGCGAGATAGATGCTACAGAGAGTCGGCATTACACCTCAAAAGATGGTTTACTTTATTATGGATGGCGAAACACAGACTGCGACAGACTCGTGGCATGTCCTCCTGCCTTGAATGTCAAATTACTGACCATTCCCTCTTCAGTAAAGACAATCGACGATGGGGCTTTCACAAGCTGTCAGTTTGAAGAAGTTGCTATACCTCCGAGTGTCACTTATATCGGCAGATTCGTATTCTATAATTCATCGATAAGAAATCTTACTTATAATGAAGACACTCTATATGGAGAAATGGAAGGCATGTGTATCGACTGCAAGCAGCTCCAAAGCGTGACAATCAATGGGAACAGCAATGACTTTATCAAGATATTTTATGCTCATTTCTTAGGATGTGACAAGCTCAGCGGACTCAAGATTTCGTCACACAAGATACAGCTCTGCGGTCGGGCTTTCTATGGCTGCGAATCGCTCAATACATTTCCATTTGACCAACTATATGAAATAGAGGGGAGCAGCATGAAATCGCCCGGCACAGTCGGCAAAAGCGTGGAGCATTTCGCATATAGCGGCATCGAAAAGGCCATCATCCCTGAGTTTTGCGAATGGATTCCTAAAGGAATGTTCCGTGGGTCTGCTCTTGCTGAACTTCAACTTGCAAACGATGGAGAGAGTGGTCCGGAGTATATATTTGATGATGCGTTTCGCGACTGCAAACTCACTGAATTAAATTTACATAAAGTCCGTCAAATAGATAAGGGAAGCTTCGTGGGTAATCCGCTCAAAAAGGTAGTGTTTCCGATGAAACCAGAAATGTATTCCATTGCAGTGAAGTCGGCATTTTCACCTGACGATGAAACGTGGTTCTATATCACAGACAACGACTTCCAATGGTATGGACAAAGCGGAGGAACCTATATCACATCGAAATTTTGGGCTAATGAACCGGCTGGTTGGGACACCCTCTTTTGTCCCGGTAGAGCAGCAGTCAACTATGATGCGACACGCGGTAAGGTGGTGGAGATGTTCAGCATTGAGCCAGTGGGTCATAAGTCAGGTTTTATCTTCAAGATGACTCGTGAGGCCGAAGATGCCGGTTTGGATATGAACATAAAGGAAGTGACGATAGGCAACAAAAGCGCTTATTATGAAGATGGCATGTGGAGACTGAGTTATGGCGGTGCCGTAACGAAGCAAAATATGTCGCTCACTTACACAGTCAACGGTGTGGAGATGTATACTTATTATCCGGCCGGCACGTTTGATATTACAGAAGCCGACATTTTGACATCTGAAATCAGACTGCCTGAAATTGAGAAGATATTCACACTTCATGGAGAGGTGATAGAGGAGGAATGTCAGATGCTTCCCCACAATGTCTACATTGTCAAATATAGCGACGGCTCCACCAGGAAAATTATCAAATGAGACAAATTCTTATCATACCGATTGTCACGATATCTCTGCTTTGCATAGCCTCATCGTGTACAAACCGCGATGACACTCTCTATCCGTGGGGATGGAAAGCTTTGGGACGCCCCACCGATTCTCTTACAGTTGCCTTAGAGGAAGCTTTTATAGGAGATGCATCGTATGACTCTTGTGCAGCTTTGGTCAAGAAGTATCATGCCATAGCCAATCGTGCGGATGCTCCAGGCATAGAGAAAGCACGCGCCATATGCTGGGATGCAAGATTGGCATTCGTTTCGGAAGACTACGAGGAGGCTCTCAAACTTTTCAGACAGTCGGCAGCTGCTACCGATTCGGCCAAATACCCATTTGATATAAATTATATCGACCTCTGCGTGAAGGGGCTTGAGGGCAAAATTGCAGATTTCGCCAACTGGGACTGGGAAACCTATGAGCGAATGGCTGATGATTTCGATTACTGTATGACTCATAACGCGCCGGCTATCGGGGCAATTCGCGCCCAATATCTCAGCTGCTTCATGACATCTAACGGCAATCCGACTCGCGCACTCACATATGCTCTTACAGCCGATTCGCTTTATGCCTCGATAGGGCGAAACACCGAACGTCTTGATAACCGTATGAACATAGCGGCCAACCGCGTGCTGCTCGGTGACACTGCCGGTGCAATACGTGACTATGCATGGATTAGCGACCGCATAGCTCATGGTGTGCGCCACTCCCCCATCCTTGAACTATTGGTTGATTACAACCGCTGGGTGGAAGGGAAAGACACCACTTCGCTCATGCAACTGCGAAAACGCACAGCAGGTAATCCTTCGGTAGCAGCCTATGATGCCTTGGCATCAGCTTTTCTTGCAGAAATTGAGATAAAGAACAGGAAACGCGACAGTCTGCCCATACGCGTGCGCGACATGGAAGCGGGGCTTTCCTCTCTACCTGATGGCGAGCAGAAAGCTGTCGTGGTCAAGATGCTTGGCCGCAGTTATAAAGAGCTTGGCGATTTAAATAAAGCCTACTCTTTCCTGAATCTTTATCCTGACAATACCGAGAAAGTTATACAAGTGCTGGGGCGCGACACATATGGAGTTGCGGAAACCGAAAGGCATATCAACAATCTTGAGGTGGCGCGAAGAGAGTCTTTGGCGCGTGAGCGCATAAAAAACATAATCATCATATGCGCCATATTATCGCTTCTGATTGCGTCCGCCGCATGGGGCATTATTAAGATTAAGGCACTTCGCAAGGAGAAAAAACAACGTGAGATAGACCTTGAGCACTCCAAACGCAAGGAGTTGACCATGTCGCTCTCGATGCAGGAGAAGCAGCGTCAAATCGATGAATTGCGCCAAAAGGTGAGCCAACTTGCCGATGACGAACTCATCGCTCCCGAAGCAGTGCGTAATATCGAGTCGAGCATCCGAAGCGCTCAAGGTTCACTGAAAGCCGACGAGGAGTTTGGCAAGATATTTGAGACCATCAGCCCTAAGTTTAGTCAAAGACTTCGTGAGATATATCCACGCATAGGCAAGAATACACTCCGCATGGCCGAATATATCGCTATAGGCATGGACAACCGACATATTGCCAGAGTTATGAATATCCGGCCGGAGTCAGTGAAGCAAAACCGCTGGCGACTACGCCAGGCACTCGGACTTGACTCCGACTCCAACCTCGACTTCTTCCTTCACGACTTGCTTTAGCGCCCATCTCATAAAAATTTCACCCATAGGGGCGGTTTATTTTGAGCTGATTTGGTAAACGGTTGTTGAAAATAGGCTTAATACTAATCATGGTCGTCGGCGGTGCCTCCTCGCCACAATTGCGCAATGCCATGTCAGCTGACGCATTTATTCTTTGATGTCGTCGCCGGAGGCTCCTCCCTCCCGGTGGCTTCGCGTCGGTTTTTACTTGGTAGTCGTTCGCGGGCTTAGCGGGCGAGGGAGACGTTAACTGCTACGCCGTAGTTGCTGTTGCTTGTTGGGTAGGCCGAGTTGGAGACCAGCGGGGTGTTGGTCTGGTGGTCGAAGAAGGCTGAGAGGGTGATTCGCTTGCTCAGTATGTAGCTTGCCATGAAGTTGACCGAGAAGGTGCTCGTGCCTTGTGTGGCCTGGGTGTAGGCCGTCTCTATTCGCCTTATGAGCGACTGATTGTTGGCCCATGAGAGGTCGAGGTTGAGCGTCAGGTCGTTCGACACGCTACCCTGCTTGCCCCCTATCTTAAGAATCTTGTTGAAGTTGGCTATCTTATAGCCGGCTCCGAATGTGAGCTGCTTCGACAATGTCTCCACGAGCTGACCGGCCGACGTGTTTAGCGAGAGGGTTCGCGAATCGCGATATTCGGCATTGAAGGTTATGTCGTTGAAGAGCGTGAACTTCAAGCCTACGAGCGGTGCAAATTTCTCGGTAATCGTTACCGAAGAGATATTGAACGGACTCGACGGTATAGGCTGCTGCGACTGCGAATCGAGGATATAGCCCATATGGCCGCTGCCGTTGGGCGCAGCCTCCCAGTTGAGGAAGCTGGTGTAAGAGCCTACATTATAAGTACACTGATAAGCGTGCGAGATGGTGAACGACTTGAAGATTTTCTTCATGTTGCCCAAGTTGATGAAGCCATCGTAGGTGACACGCCAGTTGGGACGCATGGATGAGAGACCGGGGAAATGGTCGAGAGTCACCTTGGAGGCATCAGTGCCAGTGTATGCTGCGATGAATGCCGGAATCAGGACATCGGAGCTTGTCTGGCTCACGCCGCCGACTTCCGGATTGAAGGGAGCACCCGCGAGCACATTACCCTCCATGAAACCGGTGGTGGGATAAGTAGTGCCGTTGTATTGATCCTGCACACGGCGAGCCACTACCGGAATATTGGAGAGGAAATTGTCGAACGCATCGCTGTGATAACCATCTTCAGCCTTGAAATTGCGCATTGCGGTGGGGAAAGCCCATGCCGTGCGCATATAGTTACCGCTGAATACGGTGGGCATGCCGCTATACATGAACTGGAGTTGCTCAGTGCGCGAATCCGTAAGATTGGAGGTCAGCAAAATCTTCAGACCCTTTACAGGTTCGAGATTCAGCTCAAAGCTGAACTCCTTGGCGCGAGTCCATAGAGCGGGAGAAACCTGCTCGGAAGTGGTGATAAGCCAATCGCGGTCGAGAGCTGTCTGCACGAAATCCTTGTCATAGAAACCGAAGGCGAAATCGAGACCCGGAGCCATAGGGCCATTGCCCGAACGCTGGCCGAAAATGTCGCCTACATTGGGTGCATACAACGGCACATTGAGCGAACGCGTGTCGCGCCACTTGAACGATATTGAACGGGGCATCATCAGGAAGCGGAGCGCATGCTCGGCAAACTCCGTGCCGAAGTTCTTCTTGTTGTCAGAATTTTTCTTGAGCTCGGTGATGCTAAGTGCAATGTTGCGGCTTCCGGTGTCGGTAATCTGAATTGTATTGGCATCAATCACCTTATAATTCAACTTAACGACTTTTCCTTCCGACTTAGCCGACAATCGGATTTTCTTATTATTCAGATTGTGCTTGATGGTCGTAGCCGAGTCGGGCGAAAGCGTTATGGCACGTTCGAATTTTTTGGGTTTATTCTTCTCCTTCTTGTCAGGTCCTTTTTGCTTGTTATTGCCACGTGCACTGCTTCCGCTCTTTGTCTTGTTGAAACGCTGGTTAATCTTCTTCAGGTAAGAAGACTTATTGAAGAGAGTCTCGAAATTGAGACGTGCGTCAGCATTCCAAGTAGTCTGGTTCTGGATCGTATTGCCGAGATAGATATCATCGACAGTGGCGCCCTTGTCCCAACGATACACAGAATTGTAACTCACCTGCCCGGTAAGATAATCAAGTACGGGGATTTTGCTGAACGGAGCCTTATAGGAACCTGTGAAAGTCTGGTTATAATTCCAAGGTGTGCCGAGGTGTTTCAGCGACGACATCACCGTATCTTTCCATGCCTTGTACTCATCAGGGAAGAGGCGCTTATTTACAGCACCTATGGTCTCCTCGATTCTTGCGGTAGTGTTGCTGGCAAAAGAGAACGACAGCGACTTGGTGAGATTCCAAGTCAACGAAAGCTGACGGTCCCACAACCAGTTCTTGCTCACCTGCACCGGAAGCTGGAAATCAACATCGACCTCCGAGCGAGTCTGCTCCTCGTAATAATTGCGCGTCATCGAGGTATAGAACGTAAGATTGTTGAACATCCAGTTCAGTTCCCAGTCCTTGAAAAACTTCGCCGTCTTGCTCTTGCTCTTCAGCTTACTGAAAGGCTTGAATGGTTTGATGTAAGGAGAATAAGAATACTGAAAAGAGCCACGGTAATCATCAGTATGTTCATACTCGGTGACCGGGTCTACATTACGCTGCTTATTGAATGAGAAAGTCAGCGTAAAGTTGGCCGGATCCCAAGGCATGGGATTCTTGCTCTGCACATTGAAGCGGAAGCTCGACACCGAGAAACTCTCAGTGGTCTTCTTCGTAATGGCATACGCCTTGATAGAATCCTTCTCATGCTTGGTCTGGGCAGCCTTGAGAGCATCCTTAAGCAGAATATCCTGGTCGAGGGGATTATACTTGGGAGTGAGAGTCTCCTGCGAACGCGCATAATAGACAGGTGCGCTAAGCTTGGCCTTTTCGGGGATCAGCTTGCCCACATCGCCTTGCACCACGAGATTATACTGGTCATAAGTATCGAGGCGACGCGACGACAACCCTTGGTCCACCGCACCGAAACCGTCAGTCTCGCGGTGATAGCTGAAATTGACCATGGCGATATCGGATAGCGACAAACTGGCATTAGCATTGAGCGCCCAACCGCCATCCTCATTAAACTCAGTCACCTTAAGCTCATTGACCCATACCACACCATCCTTGACAGAGTTGGAGCGGTTGCGGATACCGATAAGCATGACGCGCACATCGGAGAGCGACGGGTTACCCATCACGCTTGCAGTGTTCTGGCTATTGTCGGGGTCAAGGATTGTATACAGCTTAGTATAACCTACCCCCTCTACATTCGCACTTCGGTCGCGGTTGCGCTGGGTCTTCACCTTGGTCAACAAATCGAGAGGAATGTCAAGCCGGTTGTCGGCAGGCCACACCTTGCCGCGATCCTGAGAGTTCATATTGTTGTAACGCCCGGGCGGGGTGAGATCCAGAGGAATCTCATACTCATAATAGTTATTCTTCACGTCCGAACCGAGACGCATGAAGATTGCAAAGTCGCCATTCTTGAGGTTAGTGGCATTATCGATAAGGGCCTCAGCGTGTACCCACATCTGCATACGCTTGTAAAGACGGAGGTCAATCTGAGTATTCTTATATATGCCTCGCGCATCACCAGGCTGGATGCCGCGCAGGGTCATCTCAAGCGACTGCTCATTGAGCTGGGTGGCCTGAGCCGAACCGGAATCCTGGTCACGGTTTACACCCGGAGGCAACACATAGTTGACCGGTTCGCGGCCGGAATTCTCCTCGATATTCACCACACTCATATCGAGTGAGCCTTCAGCCGGAGAGTCATTTCGCGAATTGAGGTTGAACTTATAATCGCGCCATTCACCGCGCACAAGTTCGAGAGTGGCAAAACGAAGGTGGGTCACCTCCTTGAAGCCGGTCATGAACATACGGGCGAAACGTATGGTGGAGAAATCCTTTATGCCACCCACCACCTTATCGGGGGCACTGAGAGGCACCTTAAACAGATACCATGTGGTGGTCTGCTTACCCTCGGGGGTGGAAACAGTAGAGACCTGCTTATCGGTGATATAATTCTTGCCCACCTCGAGGTCCTCGGGGCGTATTGAAATCTTATACTCGAAATAGCGCTCGTACTCATTGAGCGTGTTGTCCTGATTGATATCCTCCACATCGGGCACTGCACGCGCAGACTGATACTGCGGATTGTCAGACTGGTCGGGAGAAAGAGAGTTGCCCTCCACGCCATTATAATGCTTATAACGGTCGAGAATGCCGGCCTTCACCTCATCATAATAGTTGGAGCGGTAGAAATGATAATTATCGCCTGCGGGGTCATTCATCGGAGAGAAAGGATTGTCCTGAAGTCTGGCAATGGCATCTGGCGACAACTTGGTGCGCAGCTTGTCGAGGTAATCCTTGTAAGTTGTGAAAGTAAACTCATCATCATTGCGGAGACCGTCGAGACCGACGTCCTGAAGCAAACGCGCGTCGGGGGCATTTTCGAAAGCGTAGGTCAAAGAATTTTGCCTTGACACACGACCCCAGACTGTCTCGCTGATGAAATCATTATTACCATCTACCGGCAAGCCGTTCTCATAACTCTTCATGCCATCCTTAAGGATATCCTCACTAATTTCGCCGAAATTGAAATAGAGGTCACCACCCTCACGGTTGTGGTTATCCTCATCGAGGAATGGGTCGAGAAGCCAGAACTGGATATACTCCACATTGGAATTCTCAAAATTTGAATTCTCCATCTTGCGCATTATTCCACCCCAACGTTTCTCCGGGTTGAGGAGATTGCCGTCAGAGTCGATATTGTCAGCATCAAGATTGTAGGGGCCACGCTCCTTAGGGTAGAAAGAGAGGTTGAGACACTGAATCCAGTTGGCCTCACCATAAGCCAAGTCGCGGTAAGGGAACAGCTCATTTACATACACCTCGCGAATATATGGGCTCGACATCTGGTGCGGGTCATTCTTCAGATAACCGGGAAGCATCGTAGAGTTGCGCTGTGTCCAGGCACGGTCGATATAATACCAAGAGAGCAGTGCACGGTTCTTGCCATATGCCGGGTCGTTGGAGAGGGCTGCTTCGGGAAACAAGGCGTTCGGTCCACCATCGTAAGGGGTGGAAGCAAGAAACCAGCTATAAGGGGAGCGAAGGTCAATGCTTGTCTGAGTAGCCTCAAAATCATCGATAAAACTCGAGCCCTTGTTAGAGCCGCTCTTCTGCTTGTGAGGCACCAACTGAGCAAACTCCGCATTGAGGCTGAAAGTAGAGGGAGCCGTTGCATTGATTGTGGGCACCTTATTGAGGAGGTTGGTGAGCCACATGAAATCCTTGCGGTAGCTCAAATTCAAGCCCCACATCGTGTTGTTGATTACCTCGTCGCCGATGTTTACCTTCTGCGTCAAGGCCTTCTCAGAGAAATGAAGCAGAGTGGCTCCTACGGAGAAATCCTTGTTGAACTGATACTGCGCATCGAGACCAAGGAGTGTCTTGCGCTGCATCGAGAACATCGACTGGTTTTCCAACGTGACGCTCACATTGGTGCCTGAATCAATGATGCTCTGATTAGTGATGGTGACTATACCCATAGAATAGTCTACGGTATAGTCAGAATTTTCGGTAAGCACGACACCACCGGCCATGACGACCACCGAACCACGAGGCACATTCATAGCATTAAGGCGTATGGTGGCACCATTGGAAGCTTGATATTCACCCACGAGCGAATACTTATTCTTGTCGGCAAACTGACGTGCCACCACGAGCGTGGAGTCATAAAGTTCCTTATAGACATACTGCTCCGCTATTGCCGGGTTGCCTATCTGATTTTCAAGATGTCGGCCGAAAGGCTCCGCCACCGGAAATATAATCTTACCGTTTTGAGACTGCACGGTATAACCCTCAATATAGTCGAAGAAACCATCGGAATTTGATTCCTGATTAGAGTCAATGCGGTCAAGGTTCATGACCTGGAGGAGTGGCTTATTGGCAATCGCACCTACGGGGAGATAGTTAATCTCAGTGCCGGTTGTATCGCTCAGATACTTGATATTAAGCTTGAACTTCTTGCTTTGGAGCTGATATGCACCGAGCGAATATACATTCTTCATCATCAGCTTCCACATAGGGAGGCTTGTGGAGACAGTGGTGGAGCGGAGCATCTTCAGATAAAGCGACTCCGAGGTGGTTGTGACATCGCTCGAGAACTCCCCTACCTGATACACCTTGCCATTGTAAGTATATTCGAAAGCCACAGCGAGCACCTCGTCAGTATTGAGCGCCGACTTCAAAGAGATATATCCGAGAGTGGAGTTAAGAGTATACTCACTCTCGCGCAGCAGGCGGGCAGACTCCACCTTCTCATAATCCTGTCCACCCTCAATGCCGTAAGCCTTCAGAGGATCAAGGGCCTGAGTCACAGTGTTGATATTGCGAGCACCGGGATATTCGCTCTTTATGACCTGCAGAAGATTGTTGGAGTTATTGCTTGGCACATCCTCGCTCATATTGGGCACCCAGTAAGAGTTGGCGAGATTGCGGTTCTCACCAAGATCCATGAAGCCCACGAAATTGCGCGATTCATTATAGTTACCATTCTTATTGGTAATCCACACCTCTATACGGTTGATTTTAATGCCCGAAGAGACATGAGGGAGACGCGATGCAAACCGGTCGTAATTTTCGTAGAAATATTGCGACAGGAAGAAATGACGGTTGGCATCATAATTATCGGCCTTGATGTTGAACTTAGTGCTCTGCACACCGCCCTGGGTACTGACCGTCTTGGACTCACTGTTTTGCTGCGACACAAGACCGGTAAGGGTCAGCTTGCCAAATTGCAACTTCGCCTTGATACCGAACAGGGCCGTACCGCCACGGATAAGGCTCGACCCCGTGGTCATGCTCACATTACCGGCCTCGATATTCTTGATAATCTCATCTTCCTTGCCTTCATATTGCAGCTTAAGGTTTTGAGAGTCAAAAGCGAAGGTAGCATCGGTGTTATAGTTCATATTGAACTTCATTTTGTCGCCTACCGAGGCATTGATAGAGGCTTGTATTTTGGAGTCGAAATCAAAATAAGTCTTGCGGCGGTTACGCATGGAGAGAGCCGGGTTGTCAGTCTTGTTGCTCTTCACGCCCATCGAAAGCTGTATAGAACCTTGGGTCTGGAGACGGATACCACCCGGGCCGAACACCTTTTCGAGCGGGCCGAGCGAGAAATTCATGTCGAAGATATTGAATGGCTCCTTATCCTTCTTCTCATACGAATCGGCATTGCGCTGATTGAAATAAGAGAACATATCGCGGCGCGTCATCATATCATTATACTCCTCGGGCGTCATCATATAAGGAGTCACGATATCCTTATCGCCGAGACGAGTGCGGAGCACATACATGCCCGTAGCCGGGTCGTAGACAGCCTCAGTCTTGATATTAGAAGGGTCGCGCAAGTCGGCAGCATACTCCTTATTGCCGAGATAATCATCGGCCGTCACCGGCACAGTAGGTTGCACCGGCGAATGCATTGCGGTGGAATCATTACCCGTCGCGGAAGAAATGACAGGATCGGAGGGGGGAGGCGGTTGCAGCTGGCTTTTATAATATTGTGTGTTTCCTATCACCGTGCAGAGCAGCACAGTGACAAAGGTAATAGCGAGTATTGAAAACCGTGTACGGTTAAATTGCATAAGGTTCTGAATAGATGGAAGAACGTTGCTTGCCGCTTACTACTTTTCGGCAAATCAAAGCATAGTCAACGCCAGCTTGATGGCCTTTTCGGTGGAGAGAGAAGGGTCGCCGGCATATAGTTTCTGGAGCACCTTCTTGCATTGAGGGGCAGCGAAACCGAGCATTACGAGCGCAGCGAGAGCATCATCGAAAGACTCATTGACCGACGTACTGTTAATTAACGTCTCACCGTCTACCTTTATTTTATCTTTCAAGTCCACTATAATGCGTTGTGCAGTCTTTGCACCGATACCTTTCACAGCCTTCAGCATCTTGTCGTCGCCATTGGATATAGCGGATTCGAGCTGAGGGGTGGTTAGTGCCGACAAGATGAGTCTTGCCGTGTTAGGGCCCACGCCGCTCACGCCGATAAGCAGACGGAAAAGCTCGCGGCTACGCTTCTCGATGAAGCCGAACAGCACATGGGCATCTTCGCGAATGGACTCATGCACATATAGCTTGGCCGAGGTCAGACCCTGAAGTCTGCCATAATCGACGAGCGTGATATTAATTTCATAGCCCAACCCCGAACAATCTATGATGGCGTAGGTGGGCGCGATTTCCGCTACCTCACCCCTAATATAATCTATCATTATTGTTGATTTTACGTATCACATGATATATAACGTAAAATCAACTTGATTTAGCACATGCTTTAACATAATTAGTTGATATTGCATGGGTGCATAATTATTACTAAATTTGCAGTATGAATGAATCATATAATTCGGTGCTGCTTGAGACAGCGGTGGCAGAGCTCGGCAAACTGCCGGGCATAGGTCACAAGACCGCGCTCAGACTTGCATTGCATCTTCTTCGCAAAGAACCGGAAATCACATATGCACTCGGCAACGCATTGATAGAGATGCGCAAAGGGGTGGCATACTGTCCGGTGTGTCACAACATCAGCGAGGGTGGGATATGCTCTATTTGCAGCAGCACCCACCGCGACAAGAGCGTGGTGTGTGTGGTGGAGAATGTAAAAGATGTGTTGGCGATAGAGCGCACTAATGAGCACCATGGCATGTATCATGTGCTCGGAGGGCTTATTTCGCCACTCGACGGCATAGCACCGAGCGACCTTGAGATAGACTCTCTCGTGAAGCGTGTGGAGAGTGGAGGTATAGAGGAGGTTATACTTGCCCTTAGCCCGACAATGGAGGGAGACACAACCAACTTCTACATATACCGCAAATTGGCAGCGTTGCCGGTCAAGGTGAGCGTATTGGCACGCGGAGTGAGCATCGGCAACGAACTTGAATATACCGATGAGCTCACATTGGGACGCTCAATATTGAACCGCACACCATTCGAATCGAAATGAGATTTCTGGAGGACGACAAAATAAGGCTCCGCGCAGTGGAGCCGGGCGATGCCGACCGGCTGTGGGAAGCAGAAGCAGACTCACGCCAATGGCTTGACAATGGCATGTCTGCACCATTCTCGCGCGAAAATCTACGCCACTACGCCAGCAACTACGATGCCGACCCGATACGCTCAGGCCAACTACGGCTCATATGCGAAAAGAAAACCGGTGAGACAATCGGAATCGCAGATTTATATGACATCTCAGCGACCAACCGCACGGCCCTGGTGGGAATATATATTTACGAACCATACAGGCTGCACGGATATGCACACACATGCTTGGAATTGATGGAGATTTATGCGAGAATGCTCCTCAACCTCCGCATCTTGGCAGCGAAGATATCGGAGACCAACAAAGTCAGCATCAAGCTATTCGAAAACTCCGGTTACGAGCATGTAGGCACATTGCCACAATGGCTCCTGATGGGCAGAGAAACCCACTCGCTGCTGATTTTCAGCAAGAAAATTTAGGCTGCTATTGCACCGGGAGTACAATCAGGGGGATATCCTTTTCGAAAAGGATTTTATGCGCGAGCGTCGGCTTGAAAAAACGGCTTATTGCGCTTGACTTCTTATTGGGCACAATCATCAAGTCAATCTTTTCATTTTCTATCAAGTCGCTCACACGCTTGTCGAAGCCGGCATTGAGCTGCTTATCGGCATGAAATGAGGCAGTGGGATAAGTCTTGGTGAAATAATCGCACAGTTCAGAGAGCTTACGGTCTGGACTCAGCACCGGGCGGTCGCCCGCCGCCACAAGATAGAACTCAGCCGACGGATAATCGAATGTACGCATCAGCCACCTGACTACAAGCGAATCGTAACCGGTGAAAGTGCAGAACACCACAATCCTCTTTGAGTGCATAAGGCCCCCGGGCTTGAAATTTTCAGGCACAGTGACAATCGGCACACGGCAAGCATCGATCACCTCGGCTGTGACGCTGCCGATAAGGTCAATGCCTTTCTTGTGGATGCCACGAGTCGCCATGACTACCACCACCGGATTATTGGCCTTGCAATACTCCTGTATCACCTGTTCGGGAATGCCCTCGAGCAACGAAGTGGAGAACTTCACATCAGGCAACTCACCGGCCTCCTGCTCCTCCACTATGATCTTCTTGAACTTCAGCAATTCGAGCGAGGCTGCGCGCTTTAGGCTATCAGTCTGAATAGACTCATCGACAATCTGGTCGGATAAGTCAACATTGTAAAGTTCCTCGGAATTCTCACCGATATAAGAAGGTGAGGCGAAAGCATGGAGCACCACCGGCTCCACATTAAACTTCTCTGCGAGGAGGAAACCCAACTTCACGGCCGCCAACGACATATGGGAAAAATCGACGGGTATGAGCAGAGTGTTGCCCATACCCGTCATTTTTGCCAACGCGAGAGGTGCGGTGGTATTATCGCCGCTCTCCAATATTTTGAGGCCGAGAGGAAGTTTGCTGACGGGGATACGGACCTTCTTGGGTGACACCTGCAATGGCAGGCCTTCGCAGTCTACATCTTCAAGAGTCACGGCAATGCCATGAAACTCCAGAATCTCCTTTAGTTTTAGAGCATGGTCCACATTATGAACCACAAGCGTGATAAGGTCGTCAGTCCTCAGCATCTCCCCCATTGTGAAATTTACTTATTGTTTTCTTCCTCAAGAATTTTGAGAGCCATATCGTAGATGGTAGTGTCGTCAAGAACCACTATGCCACCATCGGGACCCGGCTCAATGTGCATACCGGCATTCTTACCAAATTGATAGTTGACGCCTCCAAAATAATTGCGCACTGTCTGCACGGTTACGTTAAGTTCATCAGCAATGCGGTGAGTGGAGCCGTCGGGCAAACTGTCTTTGAGTCTACGAAGCTCATTAAATGTGATGGTCTTGCTCATAATTATAGAATTTGGTTGATATTTGAGTTTTTCGAGGAGAATTTCTATTAGCTTTTGCTAAATTAACAATTAAATATGGCATATCAAAATAATTATGCGAAAAAAATAAGTTGTTTTAAAACATATTTTGCTTCACACAATAAAAAGTTGAAACCCCTAACGAGATTTCAACTTTCTATGTATTAGTTTAATAAGACCATTTCTCTCCATTAATGTCAATCTTGCACGGGCTAAGATTGCAGAAAAGCGGAGTGTCGGAAAGAGAAAAATGTTACGGCTATGCCATCACAGACCCACAGTGCAGAACTCATCTGCCGGAATCCAGCCGATGAAATCCGAATTGAGCCTCACCTTATACCACTGAGCTTTGACGCCATGCACAGGCACTGAATCGAGAACCACCATGCGGGTGCCACGATTGAGCGGCACAGGGTTTTCCTTGGCAGAAGCTGAAGCTTCGCTGCGAAGTCGGGTCTTGGCTGCGGTGACAGCACCCTCATTCGACTTATAGCCGGCCGCCGTGAATGCGAAAGCAATCGCTATGACAGAAAGTCCGAGAAAGACGAACCCACCGAAGAAACCGATTTTACGCAGCAGCACATTACGAGTAAATATATAAATAGCCGCACAGGCCACGAAAATCACGAAACATGCGGCAGCCCAGACAGCCCAAGTGTCGCTCAGATGGTCACGGACTATAAACTTCTTCACGTTGGAGAAGAACGAGGGGGAGTCCGGGTCGACCGTCATCTTCTTGCCTTTCAGTTCAGCGCGGTTGGAATCGTAAACTTTCGTTTCGATATACTTCACATTATTGTTGGCCTGGGCATTATGAGGGTCCAAACGCAATGCGCGGAGATAATTCACAAGCGCATTGCCATAATCGCCACCCCTTGCGAACGCATTGCCGAGATTGCAATACAGCTGCGAAGACCAGCCATGCTCGGCACCTATACTCTTGTATGCAGCGACCGCTTCGGCATACTCACCACGCGAATATGCCGAATCAGCTTCGGCCAAGGTGGTTGCGGCATGAGCCGCTATTGTGGAGAACGTTGCCAGGAAGATTGCGGCAACAGTTGATAAAAACTTATTCATATTGTCAGATAGTCAGTTGGGAATATCACTTCTTGGATGATAACTTCTTGAACTCCTTCTCAAGATTATTGATGAGAGTGGCCGACCTGTCGTAAACATCACTGAGCTTAGATGCAGACGATGCAGAGGAATACTTTGCAAATTCAGCTTCATCAATCATGCCAATGAAACTATTGGTCAGCGACTCGTCAACACCATGTTCGGAAAGGACTTGGCGTATATTGTCGCGCATCAGCTCGGAGGTGGGCATCTTCAGCTTGTCGCCGAGATAGCCCCACAGCGCAGTGAGGAGTTCGTCGTAGAATACATCCGAGTCCTGCTTGCGCATAGCCGCAGCCGCCTTGCGGAGTCTGCGTCTTGCTATCTTGTCGGCACGTTTGCTATTGAAAGCCGCCATGTCGGCATGAGAGCTTATATACTTACGCACCATGACATAAGCCACCGCCACGAGCAAAACGGGAAGAATAAACCACAACCAATATGTGAACTTATATACATATGGGGTATTGTCAATCTTCAAGTCAGACAATACAACAGGCTGGAGTTGCGGTTCGAACTTGACATGCACCTTGCCCTTGCGGTCAGACACTGCACCTTTGCCCACCTTGATATTATAACCCTTGGCTACAGACGTTTCATAACGTCCGGACTCCGAATTGAAATAGACGAGCTTCACGTCGGGAATACGGAAATCACCCTCTTCGAGAGGCATGAAAGAATAGTCGAAATTGACCGAGCCGCTCACATTGGAGCTGCCCACGCTCACATTTTGAGTTGTCTTGGGTGTATAAACTTCCAATTCAGGCGGATATAAAGCTGAGAGGTCAGGGAGCTGCACATATTTTATATTACCGGTGCCTTTGAGCGTGTAAACAATCGAAGCAGCCTGGTTTGACTTGAAGTCAGACGACTTGAGGTCGGAAGACAAAGAGAACTTGCCCACTGCACCCGAGAAATCGGCAGGCTTCGGTTCGGGCAACGCCCTCACGTTGATTACAAGATCGTTTGGCGCGACATTGAGCTGCAACGGCGTGCTGAACGACATGCTGCCGAAGAAAGAGTCATGATAATATTCACGACGGTCCACGGCAATC
>CAJTYC010000040.1 GCA_910584185.1 uncultured Muribaculaceae bacterium | reverse complement strand
TGAAATTTTTGCACTCAATTGATAATCAAATTAATACGAAAGTGTTACATGGTAGAGATAATCATGTCAGAGAAGAAAGAAGATAAAAAATCGGAGAAAAAGAGGATAAAGGAGAGTCACAGCCCCGACAAGAATCCGGAATTGCCATATGTAGACCGCGATGTCAGCTGGATGTATTTCAACCATCGGATACTCCAGGAGGCATGGCGCGAGGAGGTGCCGCTCTTGGAGCGGATGTCGTTTCTCGGCATTTATTCCAACAACCTTGATGAATTCTTCCGGGTGCGTATGGCCACGCTCTCGCGCATATCCGAATTGTCGGGCAAGTCTACCCTCGCCGACAGCCGCAAGGCCCTGGATGTGTATCAGCGCATAAGCGCAATCGACATAGATTATGCTGCCGAATACGCACGCTGCGTGCAGCAGGTCACCTCGAATCTTGCCGATTCGGGCATAAGGCTTGTCAATGAGACGGAGCTCGACGAAGACCAGCGCCACTTCGTGCGGTGTCTGTTTCGCAATAAAATCTCCGGTTATGTCTCGCCGGTATGGTTCTCCAAGCTCCGTGAGTTTACCGAGGAGAGCGATAGCCGCATATATCTCGCTGTGGAACTCTCCGGACGCGACACCAAGACCGACTATGCGTTGATTCAGCTCCCCACATCCACTTGCCGACGGTTTATCACTCTCCCTTCGAAAGCCGACGCGGAGGGTCACACCACTGACTATGTGATGTATCTCGACGATGTGGTGAGATTCTGCCTCCCCATGATTTTCCCCGGCATGGGATATACTGATTTTAAGGCTTATTCGTTTAAATTTACAAGAGATGCCGAGATGGAGATCGACAACGACCTCCATATGGGTCCGATGGACAAGATAGCCAAGGCCGTGCGAAGCCGAAAGAAGGGTGCCGCGCTGAGGGTCATCTACGATGCCGACATGCCGCAGCAGATGCTGGCGCAGTTTGTCAAGAAGCTGAAGCTCGATAGGCTTGACACGATGCTTCCCTCCGGACGCTATCACAACCATAAGGATTTCATGTCGTTCCCCTCTTTCGGACGCTCCGACTTGAAGTATGCGGCTTGGCCCCCGGCCATCCCGTGTGAGCTGAAGCGCAATGACTCTCTCATGCAGTTCGTCACAGAGAAAGACCGTTCGGTGCATGTGCCTTACCAGACGTTCGATTATGTGGTGCGCCTGCTCCAGGAAGCCGCCGTGTCGAAAAATGTGAAGAGCATCAAGATTACCCTCTATCGCCTTGCCGGCAACTCGGAGATTGCCAGGGCGCTCATCTGCGCCGCGCGCAACGGCAAGAAGGTTACGGCTGTGGTGGAGCTGCTCGCTCGTTTCGACGAGTCGAGCAATATCAATTACGCCAAGGAGATGCAGGCCGCTGGAGTCAATGTGGTCTTTGGCGTTGATGGTCTCAAGATTCACTCCAAGATAATCCTTATCGGACTGCGCAACGGCCACGACATATCGGTGGTGGGCACCGGCAATTTCCATGAGGGAAATGCAAGGGTTTATACCGACTATTTCATGATGACTGCCGATAAGCGTATCACTTCTGAAGTGGCTAAGGTGTTCGATGTGATAAAACGGCCCTACAAGCAGCAGACTTTCTCTCATTTGCTCGTTTCCCCTTTCTCGATGCGTGCTGAGTTTCTGAAACTTATCGACGATGAGATCGCCAACGCCAAAGCCGGTAAGGAGGCTTGGATCAAGATAAAGATTAACCATATCACCGATGAGGAGATGGTGGCGGCCTTATATAAGGCTTCGCAAGCGGGTGTGAAGATAGACTTGCTCGTGCGCGGCAATTGCTCGCTTGTCACCGGGGTGCCTGGTGTGAGCGAAAACATCCATGCCGCAGGCATAATAGACCGTTATCTCGAGCACTCGCGCATTTTCATGTTCTGTGCCGGGGGCGAGGAAAAGATTTTCATGGGTTCTGCTGACTGGATGCCGCGCAATCTTGACCATCGCATTGAAGTGGTGGCGCGAGTATTCGATCCCGATATTAAGGCCGATATGAAGCGAACCGTGGAGTATGGACTGCGCGACAACGTGCAGGCAAGGCTCGTAGATGGTTCAGGCAAGAATGAGATAGTGAGATTTCCCGGTGAGGATGAGCCATTCCGTTCGCAGCAAGAACTTTATGAAACTTACGTTTCTATGAATAATTAATAATGAATAATTAATAATGAATAGTTTATGCCGACTTAGGTAACTTAAAAAACTAAAAACTAAAAACTAAAAACTAAAAACTGAACAACTCCATATATTATGAAAGAGAAAGTATACGCAGCCATCGACGTGGGGTCGAATGCGGTGAGGCTGTTGATAAAGAAAGAGGACCCCGATACCGACCGCCCCGACTTGATGCTCAAAAAGGAATTGCTCGTCAGGGTGCCGCTGCGCCTTGGCTTCGATGTCTTCACCAAGGGTGAGATCTCAGATGCGAAGGCCGATGACCTCATACGGCTTATGAAGGCTTACAAGCAATTTATCAAGATTTATAAAGTCGACAGGTTGCGTGCTTGCGCCACCTCAGCGATGCGCGATGCTGCCAACGGCCCGGATATACTTAAGAAGATAAAGAAGGAGACCGATATCGATATCGATGTGATTGGTGGCGATGAGGAAGCCCGTATTGTCTACAACAACCATGTGGAGCGCGGTGGACTCTCCGATGGTGCCTATATGTTTGTCGATGTGGGTGGCGGCAGCACCGAACTTAATTTTATGGCGAACGGGCGACTGTTGGCTTCCCGCTCGTTCAATATCGGCACTGTGCGTATGCTCACCGGCAAGGTGCGCAAGTGTGAATTTGACAATCTTACCGATTTCCTTATGCCCATAGCCGACAATAATCCGGATATCACCATAATAGGTTCCGGCGGCAATATCAATAAGCTCTATAAGCTCGCCAAGGAGAAGAATGCTGACGAAAAGTCGATAAGCGTCAGTGAGCTTTCGCGCATCTACCATGTGCTCAAACCCCTGAGCATGGAGCAGCGCATGGACCGCTACGCCATGCGCGCCGACCGCGCTGACGTGATTATACCGGCAGCCGAAATCTTCTTGAACATAGCCTCCACGCTCTGCGCCGAAAAGATAGTTGTGCCAAAAATAGGTGTGGCCGACGGCATCATAGATGGCCTCTATCTCGCCGACCACCAGGCAAAATCGCTATCGTGAAGCCAAAAACTCAAAAAGTAAAAAGCACCATATCATTATGTCATTTTGTCATTATGACAAAATGACATTGTGACATAACGACAAAAATAAAAGACATCAAGGATAAAAATCCAAGATGTCTTTTATTTTTGTCAGGTATCAGTGTCAGAGCAGCTTCACGGAGCGTTCGATAAAGGCAGTGAGAGCTTCGCCCTTGAGCAGTCCGTTCTGAAGCAAGGCAAGGTCGATGAGCTGTTTCACCTTGGGCTGAGTCGAAGCATACTCTCTCAAGATGCGTTCCTCCTCACTGCGCTTCTGCTCCACCTCTTTCTCCTTCTCGCCGATTGCAGTGCGGAGAGGTGCTTTCTCTGTCTCTTCTTTCTTATCGTTGATTTCCTTGCGCGTAGCCTCAATCTCGTTGTTGAGCGTCTCGATTGCAGCGCGTACAGGCACTATCTCGTTTTCGAGTGATGCCTTGCCCTCCTCTATGATTTTCTTCACCACGGGTTGCTCGGTGTTGATCACCAAGGCATACATATTGGGCATCTGGCCATAGAAGTTCATGCCAGGCTGCATTGCCGCCATATCTTTCATGCGTCGCATCATCTCGTTTTGCGTCACGGTGGCGGGTGCTGCATCCTGTCCGACTGCCGAGTATTCCACTATGAAGTTGGTGTCTTTTATTTCAGGCAGCTGGCTGCGGAACATGCCAGTAAGTATATCGGCCTCGAGTGGGGAGAGTGTCGCATTTTCGGCATCGGCTTTCGGTATGAGCCTTTCGGGAGTGTCGGAGTCAACGCGCACAAACCTTGTCTTCTCCAGTTTGCTCTCCAGGAAGTGGATAAGGTGCTGGTCGAGCTGACCGTTCATCAGCAGCACATCATATCCTTTCTCCTCGGCTCCCTTCACATAAGCATACTGCGTGGTCTTGTCGTTGCAGTAGATATACACCACTGTGTCTTCGCGGTCGGTCTGCGAGGCCTCAACGAGCTTGCGGTATTCTTCGAGGGTGTAGTAATTGTCGTTTACATCGCGGAGCAGGAAGAATTTCTTGGAAGCCTCATAGAATTTTTCGTCGGTGAGCATACCATATTTTATGAAAACTTCTATGTCGGGCCATTTCTGCTCGAATGTCTTGCGGTCATCCTTAAACATGCGGTCCAGTTTCTCGGCCACCTTCTTGGAGATGTAGCCCGAAATCTTCTTCACCTGCTGGTCTGCCTGCAAGTAGCTTCGGCTCACATTAAGCGGAATGTCGGGAGAGTCTATCACACCCTGCATGAGCATCATGAACTCCGGCACTACACCCTCCACCTGGTCGGTAACGAATACCTGGTTGCAATAGAGCTGTATGCGGTTCTTGCGTATGTCTATGTCGGTCTTGATTTTGGGGAAGTAGAGTATGCCCGTCAGGTTGAAGGGATAGTCCACGTTGAGGTGAATCCAGAACAATGGATCTTCTTCGCCCGGATGAAGCTCGTGATAGAACTCCATGTAATCTTTGTCGGTGAGCTCGGATGGCTTCTTGGTCCAGAGCGGTTCGGTGGCATTGACCACATTGTCTTCGTCGGTGTCGGTCATCTTGCCATCTTTCCACTCCTGCTTCTTGCCGCTGATTACCGGCACCGGCAGGAAACGGCAATATTTCTTCAGCAGCGCATCTATGCGTATCTGCTCAAGAAATTCCTTGTTGTCATCGTCGATATAAAGTATAATGTCTGTGCCTCGCTCCTGCTTGTCGGTGGGCTGCATCTCAAATTCAGGGCTTCCGTCGCATGTCCATTCCACAGCCTCGGCACCCTCCTTGTATGAGAGTGAGCGTATCACGACTTTTTTAGACACCATAAATGCAGAATAGAATCCAAGTCCGAAATGTCCGATTATGGAGTTGGCCGTATCCTTATACTTCTCGAGAAATTCCTCGGCTCCCGAAAAAGCAATCTGGTTGATATATTTCTCTATGTCGTCGGCATCCATGCCTATGCCATGGTCTGACACAGTGAGTGTGCCAGCCTCTTTGTCAATTTTGACACACACCTTAAGGTCGCCGAGCTCACCCTGGAACTCGCCGAACGATGCAAGCGTGCGGATCTTCTGCGTGGCATCGATTGCGTTTGATACCAGCTCGCGCAGAAAAATCTCATGGTCACTGTATAAGAATTTCTTGATTACGGGGAATATGTTTTCTGTAGTTACCCCTATCGTACCCTTTGTCATGGCTATATATGTTTTGTAATTATCATGGTTTTATGACTGGTTGCTACCAACCTGTCTCATCGACTTAATAAACAAATACCATGCCCATTTTGCTCAAACCGTAATCTTAAAATAACTAAAATAGCCTTCCCACAGTTGCGGAAAGGCTACATATCCATGACAGGTCTCCTCTTTATGAAAGTCAGCTCAGATGATTTCGCAGTGAGGCGGCAGCTCTTCGGGCTGATTCAGCTTCGATGGTTTTCGCATCGGCAAGCGTGTCGAGCCTTTCAAGTAGCTCAACTGCGTGCGGCATACGCTTCAGCACGCGGAAGGCTAACATGTCGGCCTCCTCTTGTGTGCGTGTGTCGCATGCAAGTGCAATCGCATCTTCGGGTGCTATCTGCATAGGGTCGAAGAGATAGCAGGCGAGCATCCTCGACTCGCGCACCTCGCGGTCGGCCCAGAGCCGGTCGGCCATTTCGCGGCGAGATTCCGGTGTATCAAATGTTAGCTGTTGTGCAATTTGTTGCACTTGTGGCACCTGCAATCCGAATATCACCTTGTGCGGGATGCCGAAACGGCGCAGTGACTCTGCCACCACGCCGTTGCGATATGTATAAAATAGTTTCTTTATGGCTTGCATAATCAACAATGCCTACATCATTATTTCTTGCAACCTTTCTTGGTCAATGGTGAGTAGTCGCGGCTCAGGCGGAGCATCTGCTCTGAGTAGCTCTCGGGCCAGCTGATAGTCACATCCTCTATTTCACCCTTATCGTTGAGCACCGGAGTGTAGACGGGGTTGATGAAGCCTCTGTAAGGTGGTATGTCGAGCTTGGAGAAACGGTCGAGCACTTCCTTGTGGAGCTTGGGGTCTACCTTCACGGCATATGTCTGGATCAGGTCGTTGCCGGCTTTGTAGTCACCCTCGCTCTTGATGCGCTGAATCTCTGCGAGCAGCGTGGCGAAGAGCTGACGGAGTGCAGGGTAGTCGTTGATCTTTACATATGTCTTGCCACCTTTCTTCACGAGTTCCACCACATCCTTGCCACCTTTTGCTTTTTTCTTGCCATTCTTCAGAGCCCATGCAGCGATAAGCTGGCGGTTGCGCATATGGGCCTCTTCGATGTTGGCACCCGGCTCGATGCGGTTGAGCTGTGTCATAAGGCCATTGAGCATGTACTTGTAATACTCAGCCTGATATGCATTGGGATTGTCAAGTATGCCGAGTTCAAGCAGTTTGGGGTCGGCCAGGTAGTAGAGTGCGAAGAGGTCGGCACGGGCTTCCTCAAGCGCGGAGCCATTCTCCTTGAGTGCATCGCCGTCTACGCCGGGGAGCAGTTTGCCGGAGGCGTGGCCCAGGCATTCATGCAGGTCGGTGTGGAGCATGTCGGTGATGTAAAGATAATCCTCCATGAGTTTGGAAGTCGGGGCATCGATTACGAACTCTTCATTGAATCCGTTGCCATGGCTTGCCATGTCGTAGGCCTCGGTGATGTTCTCGATAGTCACCGACTTTGAGCCGTGAGCTGCACGGATCCAGTTGGAGTTGGGCAGGTTTATGCCGATTGCGGTGGAGGGGAAGGCATCGCCGGCGAGCATTGCAGCGTTGATTACCTTGGCTGACACTCCCTTCACGTTCTCCTTGCGGAAGCGGGGGTCTACCGGTGAGTGGTCTTCAAACCATTGCGCGTTGCTTGAGATTGTCTCTGTGCGTGCCGATGATTTGGCGTTCTTGAAGTTGACGTATGATTCCCAGCTGCCGGTCATGCCGAGTGGGTCGCCGTAGCTCTCTATGAAGCCGTTCACGAAGTCAACATCGCTCTTGGTGTCTTCAGCCCAGAGTATCGAGTATTCGTCAAATGTGCGGAGGTCGCCGGTGATGTAGAAGTCTATCAGCGAGGTGATGTATGCCTTCTGCGCATCGTTCTCAGCCTCACCTTTGGCTTTGTCGAGCCAGTAGATAATCTCTGAGATTGCCGGGCCATAGAGTCCGTTTACGCGATACACCTCCTCTTTCAAGTTGCCGTCGGCATCCTTTACCACTTTGGCGTTGAGACCGTAGGAGATGGGGGTAGCGTCGTTGGGGTCTTTCATCTTGTTGTAGAAAGCCTCAACTTCTGCCTGTGTCACTCCGTCGCCGTAGAGGTTGCCGGCCGATGTTGCCACCACATCCTGTGTGCCGTCCTGATTTACACGCTTGGCCATGTAAGTGGGGTCGAAGATCACCTTGGTGAGCTTGGCGAGCATCTGCTCGCGAGTCTCGCCGTCACCTGTAGGGAGGCAGCACGGCTTGAGCTTGTTGACCTGTTCCGCGAAGAAGGCTTCGCTAAATTCGGGCTTGAATTTGTCGGTGCTGTAATGGTGGTGTATGCCGTTGCCAAACCATACCTGCTTCAGATATTTCTCGAAGGCCTTGAACTCTTTTCTGTTGCGGTCTCCGTCGTAATTCTGGTATATTTTTTCGAGGAGTTGGCGTATCTGGAGGTTGTATTTGCCGTTCTGGTCCCAGATTATGTCGCGGCCCATCTGCGCAGCCTGGCTCAGGTAATACACCATGCGGCGCTGTTGGGGAGTGAGGCGGTCGAACTCCGGCACTTCGTAGCGGAGCACTTCGATGTCGGCGAAGCGGTCCACATGGTAGTTGAAGTTCTTGTCGACCACGGCGTTGGCCTGAAGTCCGGCCACTGTCCCTATAATCAGGGTGGGGATGATCTTTTTCATGATTATTGGTTTTAGTTGTTATTTTGGCTTTTGTTTTTTATGTCATTATGTCATAATGTCATAATGTCATAATGGACTGTGTCGGCTTATTCCACATACAGCACCAGCCCTTTGAGGTATTCGCCTTCTGGGTGCGATATGTCGATAGGGTGATCGGCCGGCTGGGAGAGCTGGTGCAGTATGCGCACTTTGCGGCCTGATTTCGCTGCGGCGGTGAATACCGCCATGCGAAACATGTCGCGGCTTATTGCCTGCGAGCATGAGAAGGTGAAGAGTATGCTCCCCGGCTTGATTTTCTCAAATGCCTTGGCGTTGAGCTTGCGGTAGCCCACGAGTCCGTTCTTGATCGCACCACGATGCTTGGCGAAGGCCGGTGGGTCGAGTATTATGAGGTCATATTTGTCGGCCGGCATGTCGTTCAGAAATTTGAAGGCATCTTCGGCATATGTCTTGTGGCGCGGGTCATCGGCAAAGTTGAGGGCTATGTTGGCATCGGTAAGCGCTGCGGCCTTGGTCGATGAGTCCACTGAGTCAACGCTCAGTGCCCCTCCGCGCATGGCGTAGACAGAGAAGCCGCCGGTGTAGCAGAACATGTTGAGCACCTTGCGCCCTTTGGCAAACTTCTCGAGCAACTTACGGTTTTCACGCTGGTCCACAAAGAAGCCGGTCTTTTGCCCCTTCAGCCAGTCAATGTTGAACTGTAGCCCATTTTCGGTGGCTATATTGCCGTCGTAACCTCCTATTATGTAGTCATTCTCCGCACCAAGGTCTGCTTTGTAGGGGAGGGTTGTCTCGCTTTTGTAGTACACGTTGCGTATGCGTGCGCCGGGCAAGCGCGTGAGCGCTTCGGCAATCTCGTTGCGAGCGTAGTGCATGCCCGGCGAGTGTGCCTGCATCACGGCTGTGTGGCCATATATGTCGACTATCAGGCCGGGCAGGAAGTCACCTTCGCCATGCACGAGCCGGAAGCAGTCGTTGTCGGCACGCACCAGCCCGAGGCTCTCGCGCAGGCGGAATGCACTCAGCAGCCGGTTGAAGTAGAAATCTTCGGGAAGCGTGGACACCCCAAATTCTAGTATGCGCACGGCGATGCTCCCTATCTGGTAATGCCCGGTGCCGAGCACATTGCCCTGGCTGTCGGTCACAGTCACCACATCACCCTCCTCGAGCGAGGGGGGGAGGGTGGCTATCGCTCCCGAAAATACCCAAGGATGTCGGCGCAGCAGGGACTCCTCCTTGCTGTTCTTGAGCTTTATCACACCCTTGTCGCCCCCTATGGTGGGGCGGTCGTTGTTATGATTCTGTCTCTTCATCATTCTTATTTAAATAATCTTACGATGTCCATGCCGTTGGCATAGAGAAGCAGAAGTATCAGGAAGGTCATGCCCACGATCTGGGCATATTCCATAAATTTTTCGCTCGGCTTGCGGCGGAACACCACCTCGTAGAGCAAGAAGAGCACATGGCCGCCGTCGAGTGCCGGAATCGGCAGTATGTTCATGAATGCCAAGGCCACGGAGAGGAATGCTGCGATGTTCCAGAATGCTATCCAGTCCCATTTCTCGGGGAAGATACTACCAATCGCGCCGAAGCCTCCGATCGACTCGGCACCCTCTTTGGTGAAGACCATCTTCATCGATTTTGCATAGCTCACGAGCCTGTCGGTGCCCATGCTAATGCCTTTGGGTATTGACTCGAACAGTCCATATTTCTTCTCTTTATATTTGTAGAAAGCGGCGGGCGAAACTTCGAGTCCGACACCCATCTTGGAGTTGTCGGAGAGTTTCACTTGCTTCACCACTGTGTCGGTGGCCTCGCTATTGCGGCGCACCACTGTGAGCGCCACGCTCTTGCCGTCATGCCCGGGGAGCGTGGTGAGGAAGTCGGGCAGGGTAGGGGTGGCCACTGAGTCGATGGCTATGATTTCGTCGCCGATCTCTATGCCACCTTTGGCAGCTCCTTCGCCGGCCACCACCTGTGTGATGCGTGCCGGGAAGCGGTATGTGCAGAAGTTGATGGTCGCCGTGTCGCTCTTGGCCTCGGCGTCGAGCGCGAAGATAAATTTCTCCGGTATGCTGATTGTCACGGTGTCGTTGCCGCGGAGCACCGTGACGCTCTTGGCCTGAATCATGTCGAGACGGTCTTCTGCCGGATTCTCGAGTTCTTTGCCGTCGGCCAGCAGCGGAATGTCGCCATCTTGAAATCCGATTTTCCTTGCCTCTCCCGACCATGCCATACCCATCTTGGCATCCTTGAATGCCACATATTTCTCACCCGTGGCATAAACTATGCCGGCATATATCAGTATGGCCAACAGGAAGTTGAAGAGCACTCCGGCAATCATCACAAGCAGACGTTGCCAAGCCGGCTTGCTGCGGAATTCCCAATCCTGGGCCGGTTTCTTGAGCTGTTCGGTGTCCATCGACTCGTCCACCATGCCCGATATCTTGCAATATCCGCCAAATGGCAGCCAGCCTATGCCATATTCTGTGTCTCCCCAGAAGCTCCCTTTATTCTTCTTTTTTGCAGCTTCACCGGTCGGGTTTTCTGTTTTGGCGTCGGCTGGTTTCGCCGCGTCTGTATCGGTCTCGGCATTGACGGCTCCGGTGTCGCCGGCAGTATCGGTGTTACCCTTGAGTTTCTTGGTCTTGCCGAAGAACCCCCAATATTTCTTCGGTTTCCACTTGAATATCTCTGTCCATGGGTCGAAAAATATGTAGAACTTTTCAACCTTGATGCCGAATATACGTGCGAAGAAGAAATGTCCGAATTCGTGGATTATCACGAGTATTGCGAATGCAAGTATCAGCTGCACCGCTTTGATGAGAAATGTGTCCAATTGTGTGTCGAGATTAATGAAATTAATATGTTATGATGATAAAATCTTGTTATTTGGGCAATTTATTGCCTTATCTTATCAAGCATCTCGCGTGCTATGGCCGTGGCTTCGGCGTGCGTTGCCACGAGGTCTTGGAGCGTCGGCTTATATATATAAGGAGTGCGCTCCATGGTTTCTGCTACGAGACGGGGCATGTCTACGAAACGCAGCCTGGAGTGCAGGAAGGCATCGACGGCCACTTCGTTGGCCGCGTTCATCACGCATGCTGCGTTGCCACCCTTGGCTATCGCGCCAAATGCTATGCCGAGCATCGGAAACCGCTCCATGTCTGGTTGCTCAAATGTCAGCGAGTTGTAACGTGCGAATGAGAGTGGCTCGGCCTTCGACTCCAGACGGTTGGGGTAGCCCAAGGCATAACGTATGGGCAGGTGCATGTCTGGCACACCGAGCTGGGCCTTTACCGAGCCGTCGCAAAATTCCACCATGGAGTGTACCACCGATTGCGGATGCACAAGTATCTTGATTTTGTCGGGCTGACAGTCGAATAGCCAGCGGGCCTCGATCATCTCGAAGCCTTTGTTCATCATTGAGGCGGAGTCGATTGTCACTTTCGCTCCCATATTCCAGTTGGGATGTTTCAGCGCGTCGGCAGCCGTCACGTTTTCCATCTGCTCCTTGGTGTATGTCCTGAACGGACCGCCGCTGGCAGTGAGCAGTATGTTGCGCAGGCGGCTGCGGTCTTCACCCACGAGGCATTGGAATATTGCGGAGTGCTCACTGTCCACGGGCACTATTTCCACATTGTGCTTCGAGGCAAGCCCGGTGATCAGTTCGCCGGCCACCACGAGTGTCTCCTTATTGCTAAGCGCAATGCGCTTGCCGCTCTCTATGGCCTTGATTGTAGGCACGAGTCCGCTGTAACCCACCATGGCGGTCACTGTGGTGTCGGCTTCGGGCATCGCCGCTATTGAGGCCACTGCCTCATCGCCGGCTTCCACGCTGATGGGCAAGTCGCTCAGGGCTTCGCGCAGTTGCTCATAATAAGAGGTGTCGGCTATGGCCACACGCAGTGGCATCGCTTCGCGAGCTTGCTTGGCGAGCAGTTCCCAGTTCTTGCGTGCCACCAGTCCTGCCACCTTGAAGCGGTCGGGATATTCCTTTATTATGTCGAGTGTCTGGGTGCCTATGCTGCCTGTGCTCCCGAGCACCACTATGTTGCTTGATTGTCGAGTCATTTCTGATGCTTCTTTATGTTTGTTCATTTGCCGCGCGGGGCTTCAAAGCTCTCGCCTGCGGAGCCGTGGCTCCGCCACAGTTCGCCTAAGTAATCGTATGGCACGAGTGCCATGCCGTTGTGCCACATGCGCACGCTTATCTTCCTGGCCCCATGCTTGTCGGGCGAGGGGGCGAGCGCCAAGGTCTGTCCGGCGTTCACGATGTCTCCCTGTCCCACCATTGGTGTGCCGGTGCCCCCGTATGATGTCACGAACCCTCGGGTGTGCTGCACCGTAATCACGTAGCCCTTGCCGGCGCCTGACCGGTATATGGCTATCACCGTGCCGTCGGCCACGCTGTGTACGCTCTCGTCGGGCGCGAGGATCACTTCACCCACCTGCTCGGTGCGTGAGGCCGATGTGAACACCCCCTCGGTGGTGATGGGGGAGAACGACACGCCGTCGGCTGCCAAGGGGGCGAGCACCGATATGTTGAAACGCTCCCTCTCTTCCATGGTGCTGACGAATTTCTGCTCGAGCTTGCTCGCTGTGCTGAGCGAGTCGGAGGCCAACTCGCGCGACACTATCTCAACCTTTGCCGAATCGCCGGGCGTGCGCTCGGTGTCGGTTACGGTCATGAAGTTGCGTATGAACTGCTCGTTCTCCTCGTATGCCTGCATCAGCGAGTCGAGGCGCAGCAGGCCCACCTCTGTGGCCGAGCGTTGCGACTCTTTCATGTAGCAGGGCAGCAGGGTGCGTATCGGCGTGAGCGCTATCAGCACCCCCGCAACTGTAAGCGACACCACTCCGCACGCCACTGCCAATGCCGTGAGGCGCAGGCGCGTGGTGCGTATGGTCAAGACATCGGTGAGATGTGACTCATCTTCTACGGTTATCTTATATTTGCGAGGTTGCCTTCTGTAATTTTTCATGACTTCATGCGCCATAAATGCCCACAATCCGTTCCCCACTGCAAAATTAGCAAAAATTTCCTTATATTATATGAATAGATCTCCTATTATAGTAATATAGAGTGATCCGATTTGGCCTGGGCACTCAAAAATAATGCACAAATCAAAAAAAAAGTGTAATTTTCTTTGCGATTCAGAATTATTATGTAACTTTGCAAAAAGTTTGTTAAAAGAGATTAACGATTTTTAACAAACTTGCACTGCAATGGCGCTCTTGTTACATGAGTATTAGTTGGTTGGGACATCGATTCATTGTAATATGCGCTGATTTGTCAAGTGATAGAAATTATGACAATACAACGAATGGTAGGAATCCGCAAGGAAGTTTTAATTTTTTTTAAAACATTTTGGCCATCGTTAACGTTAAATAGTAAATAACAAATTCCATTATTAAACAATTACAGTATGAAAGCTAAAAATCTTTACGTAATTGCACTCTGCGCCGGCGCGTTTGCTTGCAGCAACGTGGCTCAGGCTCAGGACGTGTTTGTGGATGATGCTGCCACTGTGACTGAATTCACTTGTGACAACTCTGACCACTATTTCTCAAACTGGCGCAACAACTGGTTCATCGAAATCAGCGCCGGTGCTAACCAGCCTCTCGTGGAGAATGGTTATTCTAAGCTCGACAATGTAGACGGTAAGCTCTGGACAGCTGCTTACTCTGTAGGTTTCGGCCGTTGGTTCTCTCCCTACTTGGGTTTCCGCTTCAAGGGCATGTACGGCTCTATCCACTGGGATGCTCCCAACTCAGTGGCTTCTGCCAACGCTAACCTCGGCTTCAACCACAGCAGACACGCTTCTGTGTCGCTCGAACTTATGTGGGATATGTTCAACTCGATTGGTGGTGTTAACCCCAACCGCGTGTTCTCTATCATCCCCTTCGTAGGTGTGGGTGGCGATGCTAACTGGAACTTCAAGAACAACAAGGGTGACCAGCCCCAGCTCTCTAACGTGCTCCGTGAGCACCACGAGCGTTACGCAAGCCCCTACAAGAATGTAGAGTGGACTCTTCCTGTCACCGCAGGTCTCCAGTTCCGTTTCCGTCTCTGCAAGTATGTTGACTTCTTCGCTGAGGCTCGCGCAGCATTCTATGCTGACAACTGGAACAACCAGGTAGGTGCTAAATCTATCGACGCTCTCGTGCAGGCTATGGGTGGTTTCAACTTCAACATCGGTGGCCGCGGCTGGAACAAGTTCAACGAGTGCGAATATGTTTCTCAGATCGCTGCCCTCAACGGCCAGGTGAATGACCTCCGTGCTCAGCTCGTGGCTTGCGGCCAGACTGTAGCTGCCCTCCAGGCTCAGCTCCCCTGCCCCGAGGTGGTTGAGAAAGACTGCGCTAACGCTCCTCTCATGGCAACTGTACGCTTCAAGATCAACAGCGCCAAGATCCTCCCCACTGAAGAGGTTAACGTATACAGCATGGCTGAGTGGCTCAAGGCTAACCCCAACGAGAAGATCATCATCGCAGGTTACGCTGACAAGGATACCGGTACAGCTGAATACAACATGAAGCTTTCTGAAAAGCGTGCCAACGCTGTCAAGGACGCTCTCGTCAACGAATACGGCATCGATGCCAACCGTCTTGAGACCAAGTCGTTCGGCTCTGACGTTCAGGAATATCCTTCTCACAACGACTGGAACCGTATCGTAATCTTCAAGCAGTAAGATTTTACCGAAATCGATAACGCAGGAGGCTTCCTTTTGGAAGCCTCCTTGTTTTTGTTCGCCGAATCTCTCCATTCGCCCTTGATTATGTAATATTAGGCTTCAAAATATTTGCCAATGTCAGAATTTTTGCATAAATTTGCATTTGCTTTAGGGCTATTTAATAGTTTTTAACCTTGTAGACTTAGACAACTTACAAAAAATCATAGTTATATGAAATCACGCAAGTATTTTTATTTGGCTGGTCTTTTCGCCGCAGCTCTGCTTGGCGGCGGCAATGCTATGGCTCAGGACGTGTTTGTTGACGATGCAGTATCAGTGACTGAGTACTCTTGCGACAACAACACCCAGTATTTCTCAAGCTGGCGCGACAACTGGTTTATCGAGTTGAGTGCCGGTAGCAACCAGCCCCTCGTGGAGCGCGGCATGGCCATCGACAAGTTCGCCCTCGACGCTTTCAAGGGCAAGAAGTGGACAGCAATGTACAGCGTGGGTGTGGGCCGTTGGATCAACCCCGAGTTCGGTCTTCGCCTCAAGGGCATCTATGGCGCTATCCACTGGGATGCTCCCCTCAACCCGCAGCAGGCTCTCGCCAACGAGGGCTGGAGCAAGATGAAGCACGCTTCTGTTTCGTTCGAGTTCATGTGGGATATGCTCAATACGTTCGGCGGTGTCAACCCCAAGCGCGTGTTCTCTATCATTCCTTATATCGGCTTCGGCGGTGACTGCAGCTGGGATTTCAAGGATCACAGAGGCATGCAGCCTGTCGGTTCTAACGTGTATAAGAAAGGCTCCAACGAACTCAAGGAGGTGGAGTGGACAATACCTGTATCTGCCGGTATCCAGTTCCGTTTCCGTCTCTGCAAGTATGTTGACTTCTTTGCTGAGGCCCGCGCAGCAGTCTATGGCGACAACTGGAACAACTACGTATATGGTAATCCCCTCGATGCTCTTGTAACTGCCCTCGGTGGTTTCAACTTCAACATCGGCGGTCGCGGCTGGAAGACTTTCAACGAGTGCGACTATGTTAACCAGATTGCTGCCCTCAATGGCCAGGTCAACGACCTCCGCGCCCAGCTCGTCAACTGCGGTCAGACCGTGGCTGCCCTCCAGGCTCAGCTTCCCTGCCCCGAAGTGGTGCAGAAGGACTGCAAGAACGCGCCCCTCATGGCCACTGTACGCTTCCTTATCAACAGCTCGAAGATTCTCCCCACAGAGGAGGTCAGCATCTACACTATGGCAGAATGGCTCAAGGCTAACCCCGACGAGAAGATCATCATCGCAGGTTACGCCGACAAGAACACCGGTACGGTTGAATACAACCTCAAGCTCTCCGAGCGCCGCGCCAACGCTGTCAAGGATGCTCTCGTGAACGAATACGGCATCGCCGCCGACCGTCTCGAGACCAAGTCGTTCGGTTCAGACGTTCAGGAATATCCCTCACACAACGACTGGAACCGTATCGTAATCTTCAAGCAGTAAGATTTTACCGAATTGATAACGCGGGAGGCCCCCAAACGGGAGCCTCCCGTTTTTTTTGTACATGTTCGTCGTCGGCGCCTCCTCTCCCCCCCGGTGTGCGAAGCAACGTCGCGCAGCCCCCGGGGGGGAGGAGCCTCCGGCGACGACAACAAGTAATAAAAGCGTTAGCTGAAGTTGCATCGCGCACTGGGGGAGAGGAGGCGCCGCCGACGACAAAAAACAACAAAACCAAAATTTTTTTAAGATATTTCAACATTTATCGAACTATAGGGCGCGTTGCCGTGTTCTATAAGTGAAATCGGAACAAACCCGGAGTTCTTTATAAGGCCGGTGATGATTCTTCGGAACAAGCCTCCGGGAGTCCGGCAGAAGGGAATGATTCCGCTTCAAAAGAGAGATATTTAACTAAGTTCTATTATTAAAATCAACACAGTATGAAAACACGCAATCTTTACCTCGCGATGGCCGTTTGCGCCGGGACTATCGGGTTCTGCAATTCGGCAAAGGCACAGGATGTGTTTGTCGATGACGCAGTAACAGTTACTGAGTTCCAGTGCGACAACACGACCCACTATTTCTCCAATTGGCGCGACAACTGGTTCATCGAACTCAGCGCAGGAGCCAACCAACCGTTTGTGGAGAAAGGCTACTCGAAAATGGATAACGTAGACGGTAAGAAATGGACAGCTGCTTACAGCGTAGGTTTCGGCCGTTGGTTCTCTCCCTACTTGGGCTTAAGACTCAAAGGTATGTATGGTGCTATCCATTGGGATGATCCCCAGACAAGACTGCAGGCCGACCAAGGTCTCGGACGTGGCAAGATGCGCCACGCAGGTGTTCACCTCGAACTCATGTGGGATATGTTCAACTCACTCGGAGGCGTTAACCCCAACCGCGTATTCTCAATCATCCCGTTCGTAGGTGTCGGCGGTGAGGCAAGCTGGAGATTCCGCGGCAACCAGGATGGTTTCCCCACCGGCACTAACGTGCTCCGCGACCACCCCGACAAATATGCCTCTCCTTACAAGAGAGTGGCATGGACTCTTCCTGTCACCGCAGGCCTTCAGTTCCGTTTCCGTCTCTGCAAGTATGTAGACTTCTTCGCTGAAGCTCGCGCAGCTTTCTATGCCGACAACTGGAACAACAACACACGTGGCCGCTCCATCGACGCTCTCGTGCAGGCTATGGGTGGTTTCAACTTCAACATCGGCGGTCGCGGATGGAACAAGTTCAACGAATGCGAATATGTATCTCAGGTAGCGGCCCTCAATGGCCAGGTCAACGACCTCCGCGCCCAGCTTCTCGCTTGCGGTCAGACAGTGGCAGACCTCCAGTCGCAGCTCCCTTGCCCCGAAGTGGTGCAGAAGGATTGTGCTAACGCTCCGCTCATGGCTACAGTTCGATTCAATATCAACAGCGCTGAGATCATGCCCACCGAAGAGGTGAACGTATACTCAATGGCTGAATGGCTTAAGGCTAACCCCAACGAAAAGATTGTCATCGCAGGTTACGCCGACAAGGACACCGGTACTGCCGAATATAACATGCAGCTCTCCGAAAAACGTGCCGAAGCCGTCAAGAATGCTCTTATCAACGAATACGGAATTTCCGCAGACCGTCTCGAGACTAAATCGTTCGGTTCAGACGTCCAGGAATATCCTTCACACAACGACTGGAACCGTATAGTGATCTTCAAGCAGTAATCCTTTCTACTGTGACCTAATATATGGTGAGGGGACCCCGCAAGGGGTCCCTTTTTCGTGCGCACATACGCCGGTAGCCTTTGTACGAAGCGCTCCGTTTTTTAGTGCGCAAGGCTGCGACAGCTTTTGTTCTGTGCAAGTGCGGAGCACGAAAATCAGAGCCATTGTCATTATAGCTGCAAAAGTATGTTATCAAACATATTTACCCACCTCGATTTTTATCATCTTTTTTATTGCCATATCGATTTTATTTTGTAAGTTTGCAATGCAAGGCCAAAGAGACGCCCGGCAAGCCCTCATGAGATTGTCGAAGCTCCCGACCGGCCACATGAAAACACGAAGATAATTCACACTCTTAAATCTAAACAGATTATCATGAACATCAATGAGATTCTGGCCAATCTTGAGGCCAAACATCCGGGAGAGAAGGAATTTCTCCAAGCAGTTAAAGAGGTGCTCCTTTGCGTGGAAGACGTCTACAACCAGCACCCCGAGTATGAGAAAGCCCGCATCATCGAGCGCATGGTGGAGCCGGATAGAATCTTTACTTTCCGCGTGACTTGGGTCGACGATAAAGGTGAAGTGCAAAACAACATCGGTTATCGTGTGCAGTTCAACAACGCCATCGGCCCCTACAAGGGCGGTATCCGTTTCCATGCTTCCGTAACCCTCTCGGTGCTCAAGTTCCTCGGTTTCGAACAGACTTTCAAGAATGCCCTCACCACTCTTCCCATGGGTGGAGCAAAAGGTGGTTCAGACTTCAGCCCCCGCGGCAAGAGCGATGCTGAGATCATGCGCTTCTGCCAGGCTTTCGTGCTCGAACTCTGGCGCAACCTCGGCCCCGACCGCGATGTTCCCGCCGGTGATATCGGTGTAGGTGGTCGCGAAGTCGGCTACATGTATGGCATGTACAAGAAACTTGCTCGCGAAAACACAGGCACATTCACAGGCAAGGGCCTCTCTTTCGGCGGCAGCCGCATCCGTCCCGAGGCTACCGGCTTCGGTGCACTCTATTTCGTGCAGCAGATGCTCCGCGACCTCAAGCAGGACATCAAGGGCAAGACTATCGCAATCTCCGGCTTCGGTAACGTGGCATGGGGTGCAGCTACCAAGGCTACCGAACTCGGCGGCAAGGTGGTGACAATCTCCGGTCCTGACGGTTACATCTACGACCCCGCAGGTCTCGATGCAGAGAAAATCGAATATATGCTCGAACTCCGCGCAAGCGGCAACGATGTCGTGGCTCCTTACGCTGAGAAATTCGCCGGCTCAAAGTTCATCGCAGGCCGTAAACCTTGGGAACAGAAAGTCGACATCGCACTTCCTTGCGCCACTCAGAACGAGCTCGGTGAAGAAGATGCAAAGATGCTTATCGCCAACGATGTGCTCATGGTGGCCGAAGTCAGCAACATGGGCTGCACCGCCGAGGCAATTGATGCATTCATCAAGGCAAAGAAACCTTACGCACCCGGCAAGGCTGTCAACGCCGGTGGTGTGGCAGTGTCAGGTCTTGAGATGACCCAGGATGCTGAGCACCTGCAATGGAGCGCCAAGAAAGTCGACGACATGCTCCACGAGATCATGGCCAACATCCACGAGGCATGTGTGGAACACGGCACAGAGGCCGACGGCTACATCAACTACATGAAGGGTGCCAACATAGCCGGCTTCCTAAAGGTAGCAGACGCAATGATGGGCCAGGGCATCATCTAAACAACCGCAACCAAAAAACCAACCAATACCCAAACCCGGAAGGGGAGACGCCAAGGCGCCTCCCCTTTTTCACGATATAAACTGCCTTTAGTCGCCACCCTCGCCACCACCGCCGTCGGCGCTGCCAACTCCCTAAGCTTAAGGTCCCTGTAAAAGTAGGAAAAATAATGGTGATACGCATGTTTTTTTCTGCTGTGTCTTGTTCGTAAGACAAAAAATAGCTAATTTTGTCCTGTAAACAATACAGAGCAGATTCGATAAACAATGAAACGCTTCGCGAGGTGATGCTTGGAAACCGAACTGAGGTTATGATGCACACGGTGGTTCCTCGCAATATAAACCTTGAGAATTTCGACAGACAGGTGCTTGTAGGCGTTCGTCGTGCAGGTAAAGTTTACGTAGGATTGCTTCAGCACACGGTCAATTTCACTCATCGGATAGAAAACCTTCCGTCGATGATTGAGTAACCGATTTTGCCGGATGAACGCATGGTCTGCATGGAACGCAGTCCAAGTATCAGAATGGATTGAGCCGACTCATTGTCAACCCAGTCATCAAGATTTCTCGGAGCATAGAGTCTCATCAGAGCCTCCAGCCCTCTGGCAAATTCGTCAACACGTGCCAGGATCGCATCGTAAACGACACGTTCGATAACAACATAATCCATAAAAATTTTTGTTTAGAATTTGAAAAAAGGATTCAGTGGCGCGACCGTGGGCCGAATATGATAATCGCCCTGACTGCAATTCCGGACCTGCAATCAAAGGCCATGTAAGTAAGTAATCGTACGAACGTATGACTGAATGTTGATACACTTGATTGAATCATCATTCGGTCAATCATCTAATTCTTCAAACGTTCAAACGCATGATTGATTAAACATTCAAACACATGGTTGAGTAAATGAATTGATGTAATCCGACGATAGAATGCCTCATCCATTGTATCAAAGAAACATCTCGTTTCGCGTAATGGTTCCCAGCTCATCTCAAATACACCATATTGAGCCATCATTTATCCATGTGGAACCATACGTGTTGCAATCAATATTGAAGACTTAACCATATACATATGTATATAGAGATACAGATTGAGATAGTAAACGGCCCAAACTCCGCGAGGCAATTTTAAGCGCTTAATATACCTTTGCTG
>CAJTYC010000039.1 GCA_910584185.1 uncultured Muribaculaceae bacterium | reverse complement strand
CGCCAGTTGAAGTGTCTGTTCAGTCGTCATAACCTTTTGATTTTTACTACACAAAGATAGTAAAAATCAGGAATATACACAACTTTTTCAGCCTAAAACATCACCTCGGGGAACAACTTTTTGCATGTGCTTTCAGACATGATATTCTGCCCTTTCCGCCCGTAGTCTGCGTAGTCTGGCTGCGGGATCTTCCGTGATACCCTCGACCATGACAACAAGGTCACGCCATTCCATGGGATAGCTTCTGGTCGATTCGTCATACTCCGGTATCTTGAAGCGGCCTGCCTCAAGACGCTTGACATACATCACCATCCCGCCGTCCTCGGCATGGAGCAGCTTCATCAGCCTGCGGCTACTGCCAATGAAGATGAACACATCACCGTTGCGCACATCACCGTTCATCTTTTCCTTTACCACTCCAATCAACGAATTGATCCCTTTGCGCATGTCCGTACGGCCAGGACACAGGTGGTAGCGCATCGTGTCATTGAGGCAGAACATGGCTCATGCTTTTAGTCAGGACATCCATCAGCACGCCTTCGCTGCCGCTGCCGAAGTGAGCACGGACACCATTGGGAAAAGCTATAGTCACTCCGGGAAGACCAACTCCCGACAACATTGGTTCCGATGGAGCGTCATGGCTCGTCTCCCGTAGTTCTATCGGAGCAATTGGTAGAGACCGCGACTCTTCCTTAATCTTGCGGCTCCAGTAGTTATAGGTGGAATAGGCCACGCCTTCCTTTTTCAGGAATGATTTGAGAGTCATTCCGCTTGCATTGAACTTAAGTTGAAGTTCTTCGAATTCTAATTTTGTCATAATTCAAAGGTTGTAGTCGGTGCAACTTTGCACAGCGCAAAATTACAACCAAGCTACAACCTCTAAAAGGTGTACTTCAGTTAGTGCTTACTAATAAGCTATGCAGCTTGCTTTTGGCGGAGGGCAAAAAATATAGGCAGGAAGTTGTTTCCTGCCTATATTTTTGGGTTATTGGGTCTTATCTGATTATTTTTCTTGCTCCGGTTTTTTGCTTTTGGATGTAGATGCCTTTGGCGGTCGGGGCTTTCACTTCGCGGCCATAGAGGTCGTAGTAGATTGCTTCGCTGTCGGCGGCTGCATCTCCGATTGTTTCGGTCAGGCCTGACATGCCGAAGGTGTGGCTTCCCTTTTCGGAGCGGCCACCCTTGTAGACTGCGTATATGTCTACCGTGTGTTGGCCTTCGCCTACTCCGGGCACTACAATCTGAGGCTCTTCGGGGCTACCCGCGAGTTCTCCGTCGAGATATACCTCATAGTTCACAACATTGCCATAGTCTACTACGTCTGCATCACCGTCTGCGTTGCCTACCATGAAGTCGTCGACTTGCGCTATGAAGGCATCGAAAGAAGTGTAGTGGATTGCAATGCGCACTGTCTGCCCTGCATATGCGCTCAGGTCAACTTTATAGGCGGCCCAATCGCCGAGCTTGTCTATGGTGGCAATCGGTGAGAAGTCGGCGGTGTCGGTGCTTCCATCGCTGATGCAGACTTCCATGCTCTCGATATATGCTGTGCTGTAGGCTTGCGCGGCAAACGATACCTCGAAGTTGTCGCGAATCTCCAATTCGGGCGAAATCAGCCAGTCGTCAGACTTGCCACCTTGGGTGGAGAAGAAAGTGATTAGCTTGTCGCCTGTCAGGGCGGCGATTCGTGGGTCATCGGGCATCATGGCCGGAGAGGTGTGCCAGGGGTTGAACACCATTGCCGGGGTGGAAGCCGGGTTGGTGGCTGTGCCTGAACCGGGGAATGATACGACATTGGTGGCGCTTCCGAGTCCAATCGGGTAAACCGGCTGGCGGTCGCGGTCTATGATAAGCCAGTCGCCGAACGAACCGCTTGCGAAGTCATCGTAGTCCTCGAAGCTGTCGGCAAACGAAAGCTCCCTGTTCCAGCGGATTGTGGCGTTACCCTTGTCGTCGAGGTCTGCAGTGATGTTGTAGGGTGCAATCATGCGGTCGGTCAGCTCCACGGCGAGAGTCTTGTCTCCGGTCATCTCGATGGTCTCCAGATAGCCGTTGAAGGCACCCTCCGCTATGCTTACATCATACTTGCCGAGCGGGAGCGAAGCCCACGTAATCTTGCCATCCTTTACTTTCTGGACGCTCTGCACTGCATCTGCGTGGCTGAGGAGCGCTACATCGCAGCCTTCCGCAGGGAGCTTGCTGAGAGCCGTGACATCGAGAGTCAATGCAGCGTAAGGCCCTGCACCTGTTTCCACATTGATGGTGGTCACTTCGCTCTGCGCGTTGAGATATACGGCGCGTACACCTATGTTGTGCTGGCCGGGAGTGAGGTTTTCGAGAGTGAAGGAGTAAGTATCGGTCTCACCCGCTTTCTCGCCGTCGAGATAAATCTCGAAGCGTTCGTTCACATTGCCGGGCGAACGCATCACACGGCGAGCCTTGGCCTGCGGCTGCTCAGCTTGCGGTTGGCCCACATACACGTCATCGACCATCAGCATGAATGCACCGAAACGGGCTGCATCGCTGATATAGCGGATGGCAAATTTGATTTTCTCACCCTGCCATTGCGAGAGGTCATAGCTGAACTTGCGCCATTCCGTATAGTCGACCGACTCGAAATTACCGGTGTCGATGCGCACGAAGTCGTCGACGCCGGGATTGTCGGTCTTGGTGGTGACATAGACCATGAAGCGTTCGGGATATGCGTCGGCCGCCTTGGCCATGAATGAGAGCACATTGTCGACACCCACGGTCACTTCGGGCGAGATGAGCCAGTCATCGTTGGCCACGCCCGAGCTGGTGCGGATGAAGCCTACATACTGCTGACCGGAATAAGGACGCAGCACGGGATAGTCATACCACCAGGTGGGCATGACAGTGAGAGGGTTGATGATTTGCGCATACTGCAGACCTCCGCGATTGGGGTAAACACCTACAAGGGGAGCAGTGGTTTCACCGTCGCCATCTATGCCGGTCCAGTCGCCGAAAGATATGGCGAAATCCTCATAGCTCTCGAAATCATCGAAGAGAGCGGGTGGCTCAGTGTTCCAAGTCAGGTTAACGTTATCCTTGCCGCTCACCCAGTCATGGTCAACATAGGCAGTCAACGCATACGGGTCGCGGGTGGCCTCGGTGAGCTGAAGCTTCAGGTTGACAGTCTCGCCCGAAGTGGCCGTGAAGCTTTCGGTGAGAGGGTTGAAGCCGGGACGCGTCAGCGACACCTCATGGTTGCCGGCATAAATCTTCATAGAGCACTTACCCTCGGCATCGAGCTTTACGGTGCCGTAGCTGACCTGAAAGTCAGTCTGCGTCACGGTGAGGGTCTGACCATTGAGGTCGTCACCGGCCACGGAAGTCACCGTTACATTCAAGATGGCATCGCGCTCCTGGGCCATGCCGCCGATAGTCGGGAGCATGGCAGCCGCGGCTATGATATACTTAAAGAAATTATTCATAAGTAAAAATGTAAGGTCATGACCTGCACGGGCGGGTCATGACCTTAATGAAAATGTTTTACTTAGCGATCTTGAAAGTGCGCATTGCGCCATTCTCGGCCACGCGCACCACATAGAGACCCTTGTCGAGGCCCTGGAGAGTCGACATGCCGAAGCCCTTGGCCACGAGCACACCTGAGAGGCTGTATACCTCCACCTGAGCATCGTCTGACACAGCGTCGAGTTCGCCTACACCGCTACCGGCAGCCTTGAAACCGGAGAAAGTGAAGTCATCGAAGAATGCGAGGTTGGAAGGACTGTCTGTGGTGTGACGCAGAGCCACGTAGATATTTTGACCGGCATATTTGGAGAGGTCCACCTCATAGTGGTTCCAATCATACCTATGCTGGAACGGAATCTCAGTTTTCTTCATCACCACTTCGAATTCCTTGGTGTCACTATTGCCGGCGGTGCTTACAAGCACAGTCACGTTATGCTTGGGAGCGGGTAGCACACTTTCGAGTGTTTCCCAGTTACGGCACCAGAAGTCAAATTTGGAAGACTCGGTAGCCATCAACTGCTTGTAGATAATCCAGTTGTCGGCATTTATCTGCTGGCCGCTCGAGCCCACGAGGGCGTGCTGACCTGATATAGGACGCATCATGCCATACATGCCATCTTCCATGCTGTCGCTCTCCACGGAGAATGCGCAACGCTGGCCATCGGCTGAGTAATGCACCCAGTAAGAGGAGAAGCTGTAGCCCGGAGCGCGGTCGGCATCAATCATAGTGAAGTCCTCATCCCACTTATAGTCGAGGTCGTTGGGCTCGAAGCTGTAGTAGTACATGTCGACCGGAAGGGCGGTAGCCGATACGGGGAATATTGCCTTGTAGCCTGACTCGAATTCCACAGTGAGGTCATCTTCAACCGGGGCGGCAGTGTTGATGGCATCGAAGCGGATGCTGAACTGGAGGCCGTTGTCGGGTTCGATCACGTCGCCGGCCTTGAGGCTGGTGCTGAAGTTGGGAGTGCCGAAGGCGGCGCTCTTCACGGTGAGGGTGTTGATACCCTCGTTGAGGAGGGTGAATTGGTTGCCTGAGTCGATAGACTTGTCATAGTTCACCTTGCCGGCATCCCATGTAGCTACGTTAAACTTAGCCTTGTCGCCGAGAATGCGCTCGAGCACCACGTGAGTCAGCGAGCCTCCGCCGTCAGACATGCGATAGCTCTTGTGAGTCCAGCGGAACTGCACACGCTTGCCCTTGTAGGGAGTGAGGTCGAACTTCTCGTTTACCCAATATTTTTTTTCACCGTCGAAATGCTCGTCAGAGAGGTAGCTGAGTTCTTTCCATTGGCCATCGGCATAGATGGAGAATACCAGTTCGCTCACGCCATTGTTGGGCTCGACATTGGTTTTCTTGTGAAGACCGGTCTGGTCGACCACAAGGTCAGAGGGATGCTCATCACCCCAGATGAAAGATATCTGCATCGAATCGTCGTCGGGGAGCTGGAACTCAGGAGTTGTGATAGAGCTCTGGTCGCCGGCGTTGAGCCACATGCAGTAGAACACACCGTAGTTCTCGGAGTCAGTTTTGTAGGGGTTGAGGCTGTTCTTCTCCCATACGCGGTTGTATTCGGCCGAAGGCTGGTTTGTCCATCCGGTGGGGAGGTTGTCGCTCAAGAAGTTTTCCACATAAGGATACTCCATCACAGAAGCATCGGGCTGCGTGGTGAACTTCCAGGTTGTGGCAGTGTCGCAAGAGCCATTGTCGTTGTATGCCACGACTTTCCAGCGATAAAGAGTTGAGTACGCACATTGCGGTATAGTGTATGTGAGCTCGTTGCCGAGGTCGATGCCGTTGATAAGGTCATCAGCCGCAGCGTTGGTGCCCACATATAGTTTATAGCCCTTTGCAAACTGAGCGGGAGCCCAGGAGAGCACCACGTCGCGCGGATATATCTCCTCTGCATTGTTGGCCGGGGAGGGCTTGGTGGCGGCCATCGGAACACCGTCTGCGCCATACATAGCCGGGAGCACCACGCGGTCCATATAGAAAGTCGAGTGCGGAGCTGCACCTTCATCGTCAGACTCCACTGTGGGGTAGAACCAGCGGATGTAGCTGTTGTCGGAGCCGGTGCCGAGGTCTACAGTCTCGGTGAGAATCTTGTTGAGACCATTCTTGTAATCAGAAGTCCATTTTGTGGACCAGCTGTTACCGCCGTCGATAGAGAGCTGGAGCTCTATGTCATATTCGGGATACTGGGCATCGTCGGTGAAACTGTTGAAGTAAGTGAATGATACCGAGCCTCCGTTGCTGAGGTCGAGACGGGGCGAACGGAGCGTAGAGGCACCGACGTCACCACCGCAGACCACGCTGTTGTCTCCCTCGAGGGTGTATGTGGTCCAGTTCCAGCCGTTGGATTGCCACCCTGCAGGCGGGAAATACTTCTCGAAAGTCTCGAGGGTGCAACCGTCGGGCACGAACTGCTTGGTGGCGTTGAAAGCGATGGTCACGTCTCCGCCCGAAGTATGGAGCACCACATTGCCTGAAGCCGGGGTTGCCATAGAGGCGGCATAGCTGATGCGGAAATCCACATGACCATATGTGTTGAGATTCACCTGTGAAGGATCGAGAGTGATACCTAAGCCCTCAGGCAGGTCAACGCTCGAGATGGTGAGACCATCCTTGCCGGCATTGGTGAGGGTGATAACGTCAGAATATACTTTCTCGCCGATATATATGTTGCCGAAGTCAAGTCTGTTGAGCGAGAGCTGAGCCAATGGGCTAGTGGCGGGTGTATATTTCTTCACCACCACATCGTCGAGCCATGCCACATTGGCAGCCTCGTCGAGCATCTTGTAGACGAAAGCGAGTTTCACCTTCTCACCCTTGAAGTCCTCAAGGCCGATTTTGGGGGAATAGATATTCCAGTCGGTGATGGGGAATACAAGCACACCGCTCTCGCGTAGCATCTTCTCATTCTGGATAGAGAAGATGGTCTCGCTGCCGGCCAAGTTATCATCGGTCACCACACGCACCTGGAGGTCATAGCGCTGGCCATCCTTGCAGTTCACCGGGCTGACCTTGAATTTGAACTCGAGCTGGTAATTGTCGTCAAGGTTCAGTTCCGGAGTAAGGAGAATCTCCTCGCGCGGGCCGTTGCCGTCGGTGCTGCTCACAAATGGAGCATCTACCCCGGCACAGCATTCACCGCTAATCGTTGAGCTGGTATGCTCCCCCTTTGGGTCGGAATAATAATTGTGCCAGTTATACTTGACATTTTTGCCAGAGTAACTGTTGACTACAGTCCAACCGGCACCGGCTGTCACCGGCTGCCACTTGTCACCTTTATTGCCGGTCTCGAAGTCTTCCGACAATATGGTCTGTGCATTTGCGGCTGAACCCAGACACAATAGCCCTGCCATAAGTAGAGTTAATTTCTTCATGTCTTGTTGTTTAAATGTGTAATGTTATTTATGTTGCTTATCTCATTATCTTTGTGTGGCTTCCGTCGGCATTCACGCGGATGTAGATACCCTTGCTGAGGTCAGACTCGTGCACACGCTCACCGCTGAGGGTGTAATATTCACACGCGCCCTGCTGTGCATCGTCATTTATATTCTCAATGCCCGACATATTGTTGACCACCTTTGTCTTGGAAGCGTTGGTCACGTCGAAATCATCGAGTGTGGCGGGAGTTGGGGTGCCTGCTTGGCACAGTACGCCTACCACCGAGAGATTGTCGGCATCGAAATCTTCGGGCACTGTGAGTGTGAATGTCTCCTCATATGTTGTCTTGGAGCAATCGAGAGTCTTTCCGGTGGCCGGAGTGATGTATGCTCTCAGCACGTTGGAGTGGGTGTAACGCTTATTGCCCGATGAGGTCTGCTGCTTGCAATTCACCTTGTCCTCAACAAGCATCAGGGTCAGGGCGAGGTCGCCATAGATAGACTTGGCTTCGGGGAGAATGTTGCCCTTGGCCTTGACTGTGAGTTGGCGTCCATCTGCAATCTCTGATTCAAGTTGCACATCGGCGAAACTCGGAGTGGTGATATCCTGCTCCACGATCTCCTCAATTATTGTGGGAATTAGAAATGGCATTTGGTCGATATATTGGTTCACATCGTAAGCCACATTATTCTCGCCCGGGAAGTGAGAACGATTAGAGGTGAAAGAGGGCCATGTGTAAGCGTAGAGGTCGTGTAGGTAGGAAGACCCGTCGACTGCGAGAGAATTGCCGGGACGGAAATTGTATAGCAGAATCATCTTGTCGCCGAGATAATCGTAAGATTCAGCGAAAGCATCGGCCACAGAAGCGGTGTGTCGGTTGTTCTGGTCTGCATACACCTCCACAAATACTGACTCACGAGGGAGCGCATCATTGTAGACGGCAAATTTGGCGCCGACACCCCTGTTTATACCGTCTGCATAGTCAACGCCATTGATCTTGTCGACGTAGACATAAAGAGAATGGCCACCGAGAGGGAGGTCGGTTATGTTGAAGGTCTTGTTGACGGTCGACGATTGGCCGTAAGCGAGGGTTTCCTCAACGTCGATATAGCGTGAATCATCGTCGTCAATTTTGCACACCACGCGGAAATTGTTGACAGTCTCTGCGCCGGTGTTGCTGATTTGCGTGAAAATCTCGAGGCCTTCGCCCGGTTTCTTATACTTGAAGCCATTGTCGAAGAAGCCCATGCTCATGCGCTGTTTAGGCATGTCGGTGATGTCTACAATCATTTGGATGCAGAGGCTTCCGACTCCGGAGATCTGATAATAATTATTGCCTACTTGCTGCACGAATGAATTATTGACATCATAGCCTCCCGTTGCGCAGATAGCGCCGGCCTCTGCGGTCACCATGGCATCGGTCTCCGTGTAGTCGAAGCCATAGAATAGCTCCTCCTCTCCGGTGATTACATACTCGTAGCCGGTGAAGAAAACATTGTTCCAGCCCTCGTATACTCGTTGTTTCTGCGTGTGCAGTTGCTCCGGTGAGCCGGCTCCATTCTTGCAGAGAGTGAAGCTCGTGCGACCCAAGTCCATGCCTGAGGCCACACGAATGCCGATAATCTTGCATCCCTTGAAGTCGGCAAGCATGGAGGAGGGCATCACTGCGCCGATGGTGTATGTGCCGGCTTGACCGAACGCTGCTTTGTTGATTGCAATTTCGTCGGTAGTGGTGTAGCCAATCACAGACTGCGAGGCTGACAGGCCCTCGTGGGCCGAAACCGTTGCCGCGCAAGGCAGCAAGGCAGCTAAAGTTAAAGTCTTGATCAGATTCATACTTGTTTGTTGTAATTGTTGCTATATAATTATGGCATGAGGGAGAATGCCCTCATGCCATAAGAGAGTCTTATTTTACGATTTTGAGAGTGCGGGTTGCGCCATTGTGAGTGGTGCTTACCATATAGATACCCTTGTCGAGGTTTGCGATTACCTCAGCAGCGATACCTTCGGCCACCTTTACACCTGAAATGCTGAATACTTCGACAGTCGCGTTGCTGTCTATTGTGGTCTCGACACAATCTATGCCGGTGGCTTTGGTGAAGCCTGACAGCTCGATGTCGTCGATAAAGGCTACGTTGGTCGGGTCGTCAGTGGTGTGACGGAGAGCCACATATATATCCTTATCGGCATATTTCGAGAGGTCAATGCTGTAGGCCTTCCAATTGTCGTTTTCAAGCAGAGGAATCTCCTCGGCCTGCATTTCCTCAATGAAATCATCGATATCAGTATTGCTGTTTGTGCTCACGAGCAGCGAGAGTTTATGCAGTGGGTCAGGTTCGATAGTGCCGAGGCAATCCCAATTGCGTGCATAGAACTCAATCCTTGCATTGTCAGTGGCGTGAAGTTTCTCGGTGATAAGCCAGTTGTCGGCTTTTGCACCTTCCGGACATGGAGCCACTAAGGCATGAATGCCGCTCACGGGCTTCATGATGCCCCACAGACCATTTTCCTGGGCATCGCTTGCCACGCAGAATGCACCCTTGCGGCCATTGAGCGGGTAATACATCGAAGCGGAAGAGAACTGGTAGCTGTAACCGTTGTCGCGGTCTATCATGGTGAAATGGTCATCCCATTGCAGCTCCTTGTCGTTAGGCTCGAAGCTGTAGTAGCTTGTGGTGATCGGCAGTGAGGTGCCGCTCACCGGGAGCTTGACGCTCAGTCCGCTCTCGAACGTCACGGTAAGCATGTCGTCGACGCGTGTCGCGATTTCGGAGGCAGTGGTCAATGCGTTGTATGTGATGGCAAATGTCAGACCGGACTTGGGTTCAATCACGTCACCGCTCTTGAGCGTTGACTCGAAATTCGGTTTCCCTGTCTCGACCTTTGCGATGGTCTGCTTCACTTCGCCTGTATTGAGCAATGTGAAGATTTCGCCCGAAGTGACGCTCTTGTTATGGTTCACCTTGCCGGCATCCCAGCTTGAGAGGTTGAATTCGGCCTTGTTGTCGTTCTTGGCATCCACCACGATGTGGGTGAGCGAAGCACCGTTGTGCTTGGTGCTTAGGCTCTTGTTTCTCCAACGGAATTTCACGGTCTTGCCTTGGTATGGGGTGAGGTCGATGGTCTCGCCTACCCAATACCTGTTGTCGGCAGGTTTCTCGGAGAGATATGAGAGCTGCTCCCAGTTGCCGTCCACGAAAATCTCGAAATATGTTATGCCTATGCCGTTGTCGGGCTCAGCATTGTTTTTGGCAGCCAATCCGGAGGGGTCAATCTTCATGTCGGAAGGATGGTCATCACCCCAAAGGAAAGAGATGGTGGAAGCGTTGCCTGCGGGGAGCTTGAACTCGGGAGTGATAACCGAAGCCTCCTTGCCCGGGTCAAGCCAGCCGTCGTAAAGCACACTGTAACGCTTATTGTCGAATACATAGGGGAAGATGGAGTTGATTTCCCATTTGCGCATATAAACGTCGTCGGAGGGGACATTGGTCCAACCCTCGGGGAAGCCGTCGGTGAAGTTCTCTTCATACGGATATACCGAAACGGCGGCATCTGCCTGGGTCGTGAATGTCCATACCGGCACATTGCGGCACTCTCCCTTGGTGTTGTAGGGCACCACTTTCCAGCGGTAGGTGGTGGAATAGTCGCATTGAGCTATTGTGTAGTTACGCACATTGCCCAGGTCCTCGCCGTTCACGAGATTGTTGGCGGCGTCGTTAGAGCCCACGTAGATTTTGTAGCCCTCGGCAAACTGAGCAGGTGCCCAGCTCAATTTCACGTCGGTGGGATAAATCTTCTCTGCGCCTGACTCAGGTGTAGGATTGGATGCGGCCTTGGGCTGAGCATCGGCTCCCACCACGTTGGGGAGCTGCACCACATCCATTACGAACGAATAGTGGGGAGCTGCCCCATCGTCGCCAACGTCTACTGTGGGATAAATCCAGCGCACGAGGTCGTTGCCGGTGCCTCCGCTGAGCGGAAGTTCGATATCGATAAGTTCGTTGACACGGCGGTAGTCGGCAGTCCAGGCGTTAGTCCAGGTCTCACCGCCGTCGTGCGACACCTCTAAGGTGACATCATATTCGGGAGCGGCTTCCGGGTCATCGCTGAAGAATCGTGCAATGTAGCGGAACTTGAGCGTAGCGTTTGCGCTGAGGTCGAGCTTCGGTGATGTGAGCACGGAGCGGGTGTAGCCGCCGTCGCAGGATGCCGACCAGTCACCCTCAATGGCGTCTTGGCTTCTGCCCCAGCCGCTGTTGGTCCAGCCTGCCGGCGGGAAATACTCCTCAAACGTCTCGAGCATGCACCCTTCTGTCACGAAGGCCTTGTTGGCGGTCATGGCGATTGTCACGTCGCCGCCGTTGGTGTGCAATACGATGTTGCCGGAGGTGGCAGAGCCAAGAGAGGCAGTGTAGCCCACGCGGAAGTTGATGCTCTGATAAGTGTCGAGGTTGACATCGGCGGGATTGAACGTCAGCGAGACACCTGCCGGGAGGTCTACCGAATTGATTACAAGGCCGTCGGTGCCCGTGTTGACGAGGCTGAGAATGTCGGAATAACGCTTCTCGCCAATCATCACGTTGCTGAAGTTGAGCCTGTCGAGAGTGAGTGAAGCGACGGGGGTTGTGGGTGGGGTGAACTTGGTTACGCTCACCGCATCGACACGTGCCTGGTTGGCTATATCCTTATCCATCTTGTAGACAAAGGCGAGTTTCACTTTCTCACCCTTGAAGTCGCTGAGGTTTATGCGCGAGGTGTATGGTTCCCAACCCTGAATCGGGAAAACAGGCACTCCGCTCTCGCGGAGCATCTTCTCGTTTTGAATCGAAAATACCGTTTCGGCTCCCACAAGGTTATCATCGGTCACTACGCGCACCTGCAGGTCGTAACGCGAAGCATCCTGACAGTTCATCGGGCTTACGCTCCAGGAGAACTGCAATTGGTAAGTGTCGTCGAGGTTAAGCTCCGGCGATAGGAGGATTTCCTCTCGAGGACCGTAGCCGTCGGTACTCTCGCCGTTGAATCTCGGGGCTGACACTGCGGCGCAGCAAGCCCCCTCTATGGCACCGCTGTTGGGCACTGTCGGGTCGTTGTATTGGTTGTACCAGTTGTAATCGGTCTTCGCGCCCGTGTAGCCATTCACTACACTCCATTCCTTGCCGACGGTGATTGGAGTGGGGTTGTCGCCGGTGTTGCCGGTCTCGAAGTTCTCGGTCAAGATAGTCTGTGCCCATGCTGTGGTCAGCGTGAGTATGGCTGTCATGACTAATCCTGCTTTCTTCATATTATATCATGTTTTGTTATTGTGTCAAAATAGTCGGTTGCTTGAAAAATGTTAATCGTACAAATTGATTTGTCTATTCGATATATGCTTTGCATTTGTTCATGGCTTGATGAAAAAGTGATTTGAGACAACTTTTCATGCCGATGTTACAAAGATAGCAACTTTTTTGAGAATATGAAAAACATTTCATTAAAAACAGCGTTATTTTGTTTTCATTATTCTTGTCAAAAAAATATGGAGGCACCCATTGCGGATGCCTCCATGCTTGGTTGTTTGCTTTCAAAATGTTTGAAAGGATCACTTCTTTATCATGACGCGCTTGCCGTTGACGATATAAATGCCATTGCCGGGGTTGTAAACGCGTATACCCTGCAGGTTGAATATCACCTCGTCGCCGGTGAGGCTCTCGGCTTCAATTGTGTCGATTGAAGACTCGAAGTTGTCGTCGACTGTAAATGATATGCCGTTGACATTGGGGTTGGTGACTACTGCGTATGCGCTGTATGGCATAGAGTAGGCCATGCTGCGTGCCACTGGCTCAGTGGGTACGAAGTTTTCGTCGCTAAGCTGGTAAGCGCCTTCGGGGAGTTCGGTGGCAGCGAAAGTGCCGCGGAATTCCACGTTGCTGTCGTTGCTCTTGCCTGCCTCGGAGATTACCTCTTTGCCGCGCATGCGCACATTGACCGTCGTGTTGTCACCGTTGAGCTTCAGCATGTATGGCTTGCCGGCTACCAGACCGTTCTCTTCCGCCTCATGGCCGAAGTAGAGCTTGAGCTGACCACCCTCGAGCACTTCCGTGCCCTTGAATACGAGGAGCTCGCAGTCAGAGCCGAAGAGTTCGGCCACCTCATCGCCGCTCAGGCTGAAGGGGAGAGTGAGTGCGTTGTGGCCGGCATCGAGCATGAGGTTGAGGTCAACGATAGCTGAAGCGCTGGCGTTGTGGCCCTCCTCGCTGGTGTTGTCTACCGACACGAGGTCAAAGAGCGTGAAGTTGCATTCGGTGTTCTCTGCAAATGTCTGACCATCGAGATAGTCGAGCTTGCCATCTTTCTCCACAGTCACGTTGAAGACGCGGCTGTTCTGGATCACATTGAGGCTGTATGCGCCCTCGGCGTCGGTTGTGGCACGATACTGCACATTGTCACCGTCCGTGCTGACGAGTTTCACCACTGCTCCCTCTACAGCTTCGCCACCGTCGGTAACGCTACCGCTGAGCGATACCGGCTCTTTGGCGAGGGTGAGGTAGAGCACCGGAAGTTCCTTGACAGACCAGCTGTTGTAACTGCCGCTGAAGCTCTCATAATTGTCTTGGCTATGGTAATAGCACTGGTTCGGAATTGAGGAGTTTTCAAAACCATAATTTGATCTTGGCACATATGCGCTGTCATAATATGAGCCGATCAGAAGCATCAGGGATTTGCCAGATTCATAAGTGAGTGGCTCGTCGAAATTCACGCTCAGCAACTCCTTGGTCTCTGAAGATGCACCCGTCACTTCCCATGTTCGATCTTCATCTAGAGCGAGGGTCATGCCTTCTTCACTATATTTGCCGTTTGCCGGCTTTTCTATGGTCGAGGCGTCGGTCCAGCTGTAATATACCTTGACGGTCGACGTCATACCCTCTTTTGTAAAGAATCCCTTCATGGAGAGCTTGGAAATCTTGTCGCCATTTTCCAGACCAAGCTGCTCCGGCGTGTAGATCATTATGCTTTCCGAATTCTTGTTATAGAACTCAAAAGGAGCGCAGTCGTTGGTCCCTGCAATATCGCCAATCTGCTTCTCTGCGGAGAATACCTCCTCCGTGAATGTCACATCGACAGTCTCGCTCACAAATTCACGTTCGCCAGCCACCAGTTTCAGATATACGGGGAATGTGCCTACATTCGGATGGCGTACAGGTATGGAAACGATGGTGTTGGTGTCTTTGTCAGTCTCTGCGAACGTGTAGTTGACGGGTATCTCAACAGCACCCTCGGCTGTTCCCACGAGTTGGTCGTTGATATATGCCTCGAGAGTGTAATCTCCGGCGGCCACGGGGGCGCAGCCGAAGTTGCGCACTGAGAGTGACATCTCTTTCGCCACGTTCTGCATAGCCTGAGCCGGGATATTGCTTGCGGCAAGTTTGAGGTCATGCTCCTCCTTGAGGTTGGTGAGTCCATATATGGTCTTCACATAGAGACGTTCGCCGAGTTCGAAGCCAAGGTAATAGTCGCCGGCTTCGGGGATTACCACGTTGACATTGCTCCACGTGTTGTCGACGGTGTATTTGGCTTCTGCATCCTTGCCGCTTATCTTTGCGAGCAGTGTGCGGTTTTCTCCCGACATAAGGTCTTCGCGAGTGGCTGCAGTGTACACATTGACGTAGCCCTGAGAATAGGCTGTGTTGTAGGTGCGGGCGCATATCTCGATTGTCTCACCGGCTTCGGCGTGAACCTTGGGAGAGATGAGGAGGTTGTCGGTATTGCTGGAGCAGTTGATAGCCCACTCCGGTGTGGAGTAGCTGCCGGTGTTGCTGCCGCTCAAATTCTTGCCATGGAGTGTGCCGGCGGGCCATACCAGGCCGTTGTTGGTGCCATCGGTGCTGCTGAATGCCGCATACCACTTGTTGGGGTCGAGCATGGTGGCGCTGACGGGGAGGGTGAATGTCTGTTCCTCACCGTTGAGGTCAAGATGCTTGATGGTGAGGTTGCCGCTGTATTTGCCGGGTTGCTCGGCAGACACTGAAACAGTCACCACCTGACGCTCTTTGGCTGCTACGGTAGCTTCTGAGGGAGTTACGCTGAAACCTTCGGGCACTGTGATTGAAGTCACGGTGAGAGGCGCGCTGCCCCAGTTGTAGATTTCAAACTCCTGAGCCACGCCGACTTCGTTGGTGTTGCCGAAGTCGATGGGCTTGGAACGGTTGGAGGGCTTGCTCCATTCGCTTGCGCTCGTGCCCTTGTCGAAGAATACGAAGTCGGGCTGGAAGGTGATGGTCATGGTCTTGACCGGAGAGCATATCTCGCTGCCGTCGACAAACTTGACACGTGCGAAGGTGTTGAATACTGTTGTAGTCTCAACCTCGGGTGTATATTTGACGCGGAATTTAACCTCCTTCTTCGCGTCGGCAGTCATCTCGACAGATTCGGGGGAGAAGAGCACCTCGTCATTGCCCACAAACTCTACGGTGTAGTCAGTGGCTGCGAGGTTGGCCGGGGCTACGGTCACGATGTCGAAGCTGACTTCCTGGCCGCTCTGCTTGCTCTCGGGGCTGTCTACGCTCTTGATGTAGATGTCGTAACGCTTCTCCACGAGGCTGAGGCCTGCAAGGTCGTCAAGACGGCCGTTGATGAGCTCAAACATGATGTACCAGTCACCGGCTTCGGGTATTGTGACAGATTTGGACACGAAGTCCTGGCTGGTCACATCGGAGTCGGTGAGAGTGAGGAGCGGTTCGTCGCCCCACACGCCACGCACCTTGGAGGCGTATACCTTCAGGCTGTAAGTTTTGCCCGAATAGTAGTCGCGAGCTGTGTTGAAGCAGAGCGTTTCGCCGGCATTTGCGTGTAGGAGAGGGAGGATGAAGTCTGCATTGTAGCTGGCTCCCTTGATGTAGTAGTTGTTGCCGGCACTGTTATATTTGTAGTCGGTTGATATGCCGCTGTTGGCAATCGAGCCGTCAGGGTAGCTGTTTGCGGCATTGCCGAAGTCGCAAGTCCAGGCACCCTCTGCTACGACTGTGCCTGAGAGGGAAAGCTTGTAGGTCTCGGTCTTCTCTTTAATCTTGTAGGTGATAGTCAGCTCACCCGAGTAGGATCCGGGAGAGTCGGCGGGAAGCGTGATGACCACGGGCGAAAGGGCCTTCGGTTCAATCACAGCGCTGTCGGTGGTGCCGGTCATGGTGAAGCCGCCTGTGATGCTCAGGCTCTCGATGGTGAGAGGTGCTGTACCATCGTTGTATATCTCGAAAGATTTGGTAGTTGCTTCAGACACCATGCCGAAGTTGACCGGGTCGGATAATTTTGAGGTAGAAGAGGAACCCTCTGTGCGGAATGCGAATTTTGGTTCGTATGGTCGATAATAAGAGTTGGCCCTCTCAAGAGTAGTGCCGCTCAGGTTTTCGCGCAGGTTCAGTTTGTATGAACTGTAGGAGTTGGTCCAGATGGTAGATGGCTCAATCTCCGCAGCTACCTCGAATGCCGCGGAAGTTTCGCTGATGGCGAGGTTCTGAGGCACATCCACTGTGAAGATTTCGGCCTTGGTGCTTCCGTTGAACACAGTTATGGAGTAGCCTTCCATGCCTTGTGTAAGGTTCACCTCACCGTTGTTCTTGACAGTTACGGTGTAGCATATGCGCACTTTGCCGTTGGCCTGCTCATCCCAGTATATGGAACCGTAGGTGTCTGAAGGCACTGCGCTGACAAACTCGAGGCTCTTCTCCGGCTCGATGTCGGCCGATGTTGCGCTGAAATTGTCGATGCCGACATAGGCGCAACGAAGTCCGAGCCGCTGGTACTCTTCAAGTCCTTCGGCAAGTGTAACTTCCTGCCATTCGTTGTCTTGTCCTATCTCATCTTTGAGAGTCTTGAGGAGTGTGCCTTTGCTGCCGTCGGCATTGATCGAATAGACTTCGATTTTGCGCTGGTAGTTGCTGGCTTTAACATTCAGTTTGACGGTGCCCTTCACCAAAGGGGTGACAAGCAGGTCGAAGACGGTCTGCCCATCATACCATCCTGAACCGCTGGCATATTGGTTGTTGGCAAAGAGGTAGCCTGAGTTGTCGCAGCCTCCGTCAGAATAATAGTTGTAAGACATCCAGCTCTCATCGCCCCAATCGTCGATATAGCTGTCAACGATATGACTCCAGTTGGATGCCACTTTAAATGCAGGGTTAGATGTGACAATCTTGTTGTTGAAGTCGCAATTGTAAGGCGCAACATCAGCTGCGCTTGCTGTCGCGACTGCAAGGCTCGTCACAAACCCCATGGCCAAATGTCTTGATTTACTCATAAGCATGTGGGATTAGTTATTGTTGTTATTATTAAATTTCGCTTTCGTCATGTTGCTTATAATAGTCGATTGGCATTAAATTGAAAAGCAAGATGTAAATTCAAGTTTCAAAAGCGTGCCTACGATTAAAATGGCAAAGATAACACAAAATATCGTAAAAACGAATAAAATGATAAAAATATTAACAATCCTTGTTGCGAAAGGTGTTTTTGTTGCGAAATGACTATTTCTGTTAATAGAGTAGGCCGAAGAGCCACAGCGGAATTTTGTTGCCGCCTCCAATCTCCATATCGTCGGCAGCGACGTAGCTGCCGGGCATATCTTTAATTTGGCTGAAACCTTTTTTGCGTCCACCTATCTCAAATATATAGCGGTTGTCCACGCAGAAGTCTCCCGCATCCGGCATTGTCAGTTCATGTGCCACCGACAGTTGGCTGGCAAAAAAAGATTCTCTGACAGTACCGATATTGGTGCCGCTAAAGGCGTACGCAAGATTGGAATTGTTGAATAAAACCTTTGAAGGCTTCACCATGGAGCCAAAGCCTTCGGAGGTGAATAGCTGGCGCATTATATCTGCCTTATCAGCCATGTCCAACATTTTGAGTACATTATTGCGTGATGATTCGAGTTGCTTACAGAGGGTTGTGATGTTGGGAGTGTAAGGCGAGCTTGAGGCCATAAGCTGCACGAGTCGTTTCATCTTCCTGACTGTAGAATATTCAATATTGCTTACAGCAGGAATATCAACCTCTATCACGCTGTCTACTACTGACTGCAGTCGCTCTATAAAACCATCATGAGAAATTTTATAGAATGGATAATAGCCGTGCTGTAGATAATCCTTGAAATGTGGTAAGATTTTTATTCCAGCGGTCAGTTGGGCACTGAGGTATGAATGGTCTTTTAAAATTTCGTCCAGAGTTTTTTTGGGGAATTTAATTTGCTTTTCGAATTCAAGAAATTCTCGGAACGACATGCCTTGCATGTCATATTGCCGTGCGCGTCGAGACAAATCACCCTTTACTGCTCCTTCCAGTCGCAGCATCGACGAACCGGTTGCGACGATATGCAGCTCCGGATAAAAATCGTAGATGTTCTTTACTTCTGTTTGCCAGTTCTCATATTTGTGTACTTCGTCAAGAAACAGGTGGGTGCCACCATAAGCGCAGAACCGTTCAGTCAATTCGAGCAGCGAATGATTGGAAAACCATATATGGTCGAGTGACACATACAGTGCCTTGGTATAATCGTCGAATGCTTCCTTGATGTGTTGGAGTATTAGTGTGGTTTTGCCTACACCTTTACCTCCTTTAATTACTATCAATTGATTGTTCCAGTTGATTTCATCATATATATATCGCTTGAACACAAGGCTTGTGTTAGCGAGTTTCTTATTGAAAAGTGCAATGAGGTGTTCCATGTCTTATCGTTATATTGTTTATGCAAAGATAATAAATTAACTTTAGAAAGTCGATTTTTGGATAAAAATTAATTTTCGAGAGTCGAATTTTGGTGAAAAGTTAACTTTAGAGAGTCGAATTTCTCCTTTTATGTAAGAAGACATGGTCGCTTTGCGACACATATCCGGCTTTGCCGGAACATATTTATGAACAAAGGTGTCGTCGCCGGAGGCTCCTCTATCCCTGTGGCTTCGCGACGTTCACTCGTCCACGGACACCTGAAGAAAGACGCATGAAAGCAAAGTTGATCAGAGAACGGGAGGAAAAGAAGGAACTTAAAGAGAGACAACGAAAGTTAAAGATGGAAGAGCTTCAGCGAAAGATGCGCGAAGAAAAAGCACGAAACGCTCGATGGTTCGGACATCACAAATAAAAAGACAACCCGGTAGGTGAAGTGACATGCCGGGCTGTCTTTCTAGATTGATATATGCGTGGCTATCTTTGTGCAATTTAATTTGCACATCATGAATTACCAACAAGCTCCGACGCACGCTTGCGTCTCTCCGTGATTTTGGAAATGGAATCGACATACCACGATTTCCCCTTGTGAAGTTTCGGATAGGTGAACTTCAGAACCTCCTTAACTGACGAAAAATGTTTTCTTGAAGACAACATTTCTTAAACATTCTTTAGAAATTTTAAAGAATGTCCACGTTCAACTTCTATTGGCTATCTCAAAAACAGTGTCCGAAATTTGTCCGACCTATTTTAAAAATCAAAGCCTAATAAACTGATTATTAGTTTATTAGGCTTCAATATGCGGAGAGGACGATTTTAGAACCTATTGGGTAATAATCTAATCTCCAATATTTTAGACATTGCGGTTTTCTGCTTGTAGCACGTTTGTAGCACAAGTGTGTCATACGGATTCGGCCCGATGTCCGGGTGTGTCTGCTCCAAATCCTCTGTTACGTTGCAAATTTACGAATAAATCCTTAAATTGAACCTATATAAAGTGTTAAAAATTCATAGGATGGTTTCCGGAAAGTTAGTGCATAATATGGAATTGTGGCAGGATTGCCTCTGCCATTTTGGCCGGCACATCACACTCTCGGGCTATCTTGCCCCATCCGGAAGCTACGGTGCTAATTTGGTCGATTATATCAGCAGCTTCTTTGATGTTGTTTCTTTTGGCGATTTCCAAAAGGTCGGTTTTGGTAATGCCGTCAAATTTTCCGTTGATTGACATCTGATGTTGCGATGTCCAGCCACCATCAGGATTGTATGCAAATCCCATGTCGTACGCCGGCGACAACCGCCACTTTCCATTCTTATCCATCAGAAACGATATGTTCTTTGTATGGTCATCTTGATTGCGCACCACTATGTTGAACACAATCCTGCGGAACATTTCCTGAGCCTGCGAATAAGGCAGGCGCAGTCTTCTCATTACATTGAACGCCTGTTCGTAGGAGTATGCACGCAGCAACCGATAGTCATAATGTGCCACAGCACAAAGTGTCTGCATGTGTATCTTTTCCCCATTTACACGGTCAAAGCGTTTGGTAAGGAAATGAGCGCGTCCATTTTCTTCAATCAACGAACATTCCGACATGTCAATGCCACATTCTTTTACCAGTTTGTAGAACGAGTATTCCAGACGACCGAAATTCTGCGTTTCGCGGAAACCGGCTTCCGCATTGACACCATCGAGTTTTATTAGATAGTAGTCAAATCCGGTCGGAGCATCTACCTGTCCTGACAGGACCTCTCCGGTATTCTTGTTATATGCAATAATGGCTTTCGCCCGCTGTCCACCGGCAGATGTACCAAGTCGCACAATCTCTGCAATGGCGGCTTTCTTATCATCGGATAGATTGGCACCAAAATCCTGCTTTTCAGCCAACGCCTCAGATGCGACACTTACAAGTGAGTCAATCTCAATTTGCGTATTGGAATTGTAAGGCACGTCCATTGCCGGCTCAAATTCCAAAGCGCCCATGCACCGTTTGCCCAAGAAACAGAGTGTTTCTATCGAATTACCGCTATGTCGTCCTGTAAGTGCAAGCCATCGGTCGAATAAAGCGCGTCCGTATGTGTCGGGCAAGGAATCCGCCAACATGCCGGGCAATCCCCTGAATGTTTCTTTTCCTATGTCTCCAAATGAATACACTCTACCCTCACGAACCGGCATCATCAAAGGAGCAGGCTCTATGCCACGTCCAATAAAACTGTAGGCATATTCAAATTGTGCTACACCGTATCTGTCATTCCAACGGAATGTGCCGAGGTCGTTGCCATATAACTTAACCTTTGCTATATCTACCATTCTGATTCTTCATTATCGTTATTGTTCTTCTTATTTGAAACCGCTCGTTTGCGCACTTTTCTTTTTGTTGCGTTCACAAACTCATAATAATCGTTGGGACTCATCTCTTCATCTTCAACAAGCTGGTGCAAGGCATCAAGTTTGCCTAACACACGTAGCACACGGATCAAACTCTCGAATGAGCCGATTTCTCCCTTCTCCATTTTTTTGATGGAGGACAAAGATACTTGCGCATCGACGGCAAGGTTGGCTTGCGTAATGTTTTGACGCAAACGTAAAGTCTTTAATTTTCCACCAATTCGTTGTTGAATCAACGTATCAGTCAAAGAATATACATCCATAAAGGTTGCTTATTAAACTATTAGACCGCAAATATAACAATAATAGTTCAAATTACAACTATTACAAATGCTTTTTGTGGGATATTCTAAAGCGGAGAGAAATGTGGCGGTCGGTGTTGGCGGCGTGATGCCGTCAAAAAGCATAGGGCGGTGCCTTATGCCATTTGACCAAGTTAGTTAAAAATTTGCTACACGCTTTCCGGCTCTCTTGCCGTGTAGCACCTGTGTAGCACAACTATGTCAAAACGGGGCGTTTTCATGGCATTTCAGGGCGTACACCCAAAAACAGAAAACCCTGTAAGTGAACTACTTACAGGGTTTTCACAATGGTTTTGGCGGAGAGGACGAGATTCGAACTCGTGGTAGGATTGCTCCTACGTCAGTTT
>CAJTYC010000038.1 GCA_910584185.1 uncultured Muribaculaceae bacterium | reverse complement strand
GACTTATTAGACTTATTAGACTTATTAGACTTATTAGACTTATTAGATTAATCAGACTTATTAGCCCCTCTGCTGGTCTTGAAAAGTCTATCTCAAGAAAGGGTTGCTCGCGAGTTCGCGGGCGATTGTCGTTTCGGGGCCGTGGCCTGAGAAGACTACCGTGTCGGGTGGGAGTGTCAGGAGTTTGTCGCGCACGCTGTTGATTAGTGTCGGCATGTCGCCGCCGGGTAGGTCGGTGCGCCCTATCGAACCGGCAAAGAGTGAGTCGCCGGCTATCACAAAGTGACCCTGTGGGTCATACAGGGCTATGCCGCCCGGCGAGTGTCCCGGCACATGAAGCACTCGCAATTCGCCGTCGCCTATCTTTATTATGTCGCCATCTTCAAGATATGAGTTTATCGACACATTATCCACGCGCGTGCCGAGACCGAACGCTTGTGCCTGTTGCATCATGCGTGCCCCTAAAAACTCATCATCCTTGTGGGCATAGACCGGCGCGTTGAAGACCTCCTTGGCATATTTGTCGCCAATTGCATGGTCTATGTGCAAGTGAGTGTTAATCACATGCGCCACCGTGAGCCCTTTGCGCTTCACAAAGTCGCTCAGGGCCTTCTCCTCCTCGCTATCTATCATGCCCGGGTCAACCACCGCCCCCTTCTTGGTGGCAGGATCCCACACCACATAAGTGTTTATGCCGAACAAACTGAATCCAAACTTAGCAATCTTCATAAGTAATACCCAAATTCAAAATTCAAAATTCAAAATTCAAAATTATTTAGAGGTGTACACAATCTTCTTGCCTTCCCGGAAGAAGGGCTCGTCGAAGTAATTGGATATCTCCACAATCTCCGAACGATTGCGTAGCCCTTTTAGTTCATCGCCAAGTTCACCTCCTTTAAGCGTGATAAGCCCATTGGGCAAGGCATTGCGCTGCTCGTCGCCGATATTCTTGCGGCATATCTTAAGCAGGTCTGGCTGCGGCATTACGGCGCGGCTCACCACAAAGTCGAATTTCTCCTTGCACTCTGCCACATCGCCGTGCGCAAACGACACATTGGTAAGCCCGCAAGCCTCGGCAATCTCCCGCGCCACGGTAATCTTCTTGCCGGTGCGGTCCACAAGATGAAATTGCACGTCGGGCATCATCACTGCCAACGGCAACCCGGGGAGTCCGCCCCCAGTGCCGAAGTCGAGTACACGGCTCCCCGGCGTGAAGCGGATAAACTTCGCTATCGCAAGCGAATGCAGGAGATGGTTGACCTCCAGATTTTCTATGTCCTTGCGAGATATTACATTGATTCGGGCATTCCATTCCGGATACAGGCGCATCATGGTCTCGAATTGCTCGAGCTGGGTGGGGGAGAGGTTGGGGAAGTGTCGCGTTATGTGATCTATCATCCTTGCTTATGTTATTTTTCGCAAATTTACTAATTAAATTCGGATTTTATTTTGTTTGGACTGATTAAATTTTGTACCTTTGCATGAGCTAACCGACACATGGCCGATACATGGCACGGTGTGTCGCCGATTCTCAGTGTGCAATAAGCAGTTGCACTCACATCGATAAAACATCAGATAACAAGAATAGATAAAAAGATAAAATAATGGAATTCGAAGGAACAGTAGTTATGGAACTTCCCATGACGGAAGGTATTGGTAAGAGTTCAGGTCGTCCCTGGAAGAAGAGAGAATGGGTTATGGAGACCGGCGGTGGCATGTATCCCCGCAAGGTTAAAATCCAGGCATTCGGCGATCGTGCAGATGCAATACAGCTCCAAGTGGGTCAGGCATATGCCATCTCATTTGAAATAGAGAGCCGTGAGTACAACGGCCGTTGGTATACCGACATCAACGCAATCGCTGCCCGTCCCCTCGCCTCGATGGGCGTAGGCATGCAGCCCCAGCAGGCTTATGGTCAGCCCCCTTACGGCCAGCCCGCTCCCGCGCAGCCCGCTCCGGCCCAGCCGGCGGCTCCCGCGCAGCAAGCTCAGTTTGGCGCTCCGGCAGCTCCCGCAGTCTCCGACCCGTTTGCCGGCGGCGACAACAATACCGACGACCTCCCGTTCTAACCTCAATGAAATAAAAGATTTTCCTCCCGAAAATCTAAAAATACCAACCGACCACGGCCCAATAGGCCGTGGTTTTTTATAAGATATCAGTAATATATCTATATATTTTACTGAAAACAAGCCCCCGAACAAAATTTGCGAAATCCGCGAAATTCGCGATAAGAAAACCAAAGAGTAAGGAGGAATAGCAAATTGCGCAGATTGACGCAAATTGATCAATCAGCAATCTGCATGTCTATTGATATTTAAGTAAATTATGTACAATTTGCGAGGGTTGGGTCGTTAAAGGTGCAATATAGTGCCTTAATATGCAGTATGATGCACTACAATATTGAAATTTTGCAAAAAATTAATGAAAAAATTGATATATTGCGGAAAATTTCTTGGGCGTAACATGAAATTTTATTAAATTTGCGACGTAATTCAATTCTTATATGACGACTCAAAGCACTAAGGGCACGTCTAACGCGCCCGAAATTGCCCAGCAAGTAGACCTTCTGCTTGAAACAAGTTGGGAAGTCTGCAATAAGGTAGGCGGCATATATGCAGTCCTGTCTACCAAGGCAAAGGTACTTAATGAACAGTTTGGTGACAAGTTGGTATTCATCGGCCCCGATGTCTGGACCGAGGAGAATCCATCACCCTATTTTAAGGAGAGAAAATCCCTGCTTAAGGGTGCAGCCGGCAAGCTGCAATTGCCTTGGAATATCACTGTCCGTGTGGGCCGCTGGAACATTCCCGGTTCACCGCAGGTGATTCTCGTCAATCCGGGCGACACCATAAATCATCGTGACGAAATTTATGCTGAGATGTGGGAGCGCTTCGGAGTGGACTCGCTTCACGCTTATGGCGATTATGATGAGTCATGCGCTTTCTCCGTGGCTTCTGCTATCGTGATGATGAAGCTCGCTGAGTTGCTGAAGGTGCCCTCCCGCCGTGTCATAACCCACTTCAACGAGTGGACCACAGGCATGGGACTCCTATATATAAAGGCGCATATGCCCGATGCCTCCACTATCTTCACCACTCACGCCACATGCATCGGACGCAGCATCGCCGGCAACGGCAAGCCTCTCTATGGTGAGTTCCACCATTACGAGGGCGACCAGATGGCCCGCGAGCTTAATATGGAGTCAAAGCATTCTCTCGAGAAGACGGCTGCGCATCAGGCCGACTGCTTCACCACCGTGAGCAGCGTGACCGCCGCCGAATGCGCCCAGTTGCTCCGTCGCCCCGTGGATGTGGTTACACCTAACGGTTTCGAGCCGGACTTCGTGCCCAAGACTGTGAAGTATAACCGTCTGCGCAAGGATGGCCGCGCATGCCTGCTCCAGATTGCATCGGCACTTACCGGCCGCGAACTCGATGATGACACTTTCCTGATTGCCACATCCGGACGTCATGAGTATCGCAACAAGGGCCTCGACCTATTTCTCGACACTGTGGCTGAAATAGATCGTCGTCTCCCGGAGGGCAAGAGTGCCGTGGCGTTCATACTTGTGCCCGGATGGGTGAAAGGCCCTTCGCAGGCGCTGAAGCTCGCACTCGAAAACGGGTCGGCCATAGCACCGCAATCTCTCACCCACGAACTCTATAATGAGGGCTCCGACGAGATCTGTGTGCGTATTGAGCAGCTCAAGGGCCAAGGCGCCTTCAACAAGCTGAATGTGGTCTATGTGCCATGTTATCTTGATGGCAACGACGGCATAGTGCAGATTTCTTATTACGACATACTGCCGGCCCTCGACCTTACGCTCTTCCCCTCATATTACGAGCCTTGGGGTTACACCCCTCTCGAGAGCGTGGCATTCGGTGTGCCGACCGTTACCGACAACAAGGCTGGATTCGGACAATGGGTGCTCGATAACTTCGCCAACGGACTGAATAATTGCGGTGTGGAAGTGGTGGAACGCGCCGATGCCGACTATGCGCAGGCATGCGGCAAGATAGCTGCGGCTGCCCTCGAATATGAGGCCGAAGACGCCACCTCGAGGCTCCAGGCGCGCAACATGGCTTTCCTCACCTCGGCCAAAACCGACTGGAAATACTTCGTGGCTCATTATGACGAGGCTTTCAAGATAGCACTTTCCAAACATAAGTAAAAACAAACTCGTGCAGGCATTGCGTGAAATATAAACTAAGCTGGTGCTTGTGCGGTATATCCCAGAATAGTCTGACATTCAACGAAAACTAAAATAAGAAACATGAAACTTCAAGTTAGTAACACTAACCAGCCAGCATGGCGCAATCTTACAGTGAGCGCAGAGATCCCCAAGGAGCTCAAGGCTCTTGAGGAACTCTCGAAAAACCTCTGGTGGGTGTGGAACAGCAAAGGCAAGCAGCTCTTCCGCGACCTTGACCATGACCTTTGGCGCAAGGTTGGTGAAAACCCGGTGATGCTGCTTCAGCAGCTTAGCTACGAACGTTATCAGGAAATTCTCGCCGACGAGGCCCTCATGGCCCGCGTGGCTGAGACTTACGCTGAGTTCAAGGAATATATGAAACAGCCCATGGACAATAAGATCCCCTCAGTGGCTTATTTCTCCATGGAGTATGGTCTCTGCAACTGCCTCAAGATCTATTCAGGCGGTCTTGGTGTGCTCGCCGGTGACTATATCAAGCAGGCTTCTGACAGCCGTGTGAATATGGTGGCTGTAGGCTTCCTCTACAAGTATGGTTATTTCTCGCAGTCGCTCTCTATCGACGGTCAGCAGATCGCCAACTATGAGTCGCAGAATTTCGACCAGCTCCCCATCGAGCCTGTGCTCGACGAGAATGGTCAGCCCATGGTGCTCGAGGTGCCTTATCCCGGCCGTGTGGTCTATTCGCACGTGTGGCGCGTCAATGTGGGCCGCATGAAGCTCTACCTGCTCGACACTGAGCTCGACCGTAACTCTCAGTGGGACCGCGAAATCACCCACAAACTCTATGGCGGCGACTGGGAAAACCGTATCAAGCAGGAGTATCTCCTCGGCATCGGCGGTATCCTCATGCTCAACCGTCTCGGCATAAAGACCGACCTCTATCACTGCAACGAGGGTCACGCAGCTTTGCTCAACCTGCAGCGTCTCGTAGACTTCGTGCAGAATGACCACCTCCCCTTCAACGTTGCTCTCGAACTCGTGCGTGCATCTTCTCTCTATACAGTGCACACTCCCGTGCCCGCCGGTCACGACTACTTCGAGGAACCTCTCTTCGGCAAGTATATGGGCGAGTTCCCCGCACGTCTCGGCATATCTTGGAGCGACCTTATGAACATGGGCCGCGAGAATCCCGATACCAACGAACGCTTCTCTATGAGCGTGTTCGCACTCAACACTTGCCAGGAAGCTAACGGCGTGAGCTGGCTCCATGGCGAGGTGTCAAAGAAAATGTTTGCAGGTGTGTGGAAGGGCTACGCTCCCGAAGAGTCGCACGTGGGCTATGTGACCAACGGTGTGCATATGCCTACCTGGGCTGCTTCCGAATGGAAGGATTTCTATGGCAAGCACCTCAACGAAAAGATGTTCTCCGACCAGAGCAACCCTGAGATGTGGAAAGGGATCTTCGATGTGCCCGATGAGGATATCTGGAACATGCGAATGACGATGAAGAATAAGTTCATCGACTTCGTGAAGAAGGATTTCAAGGAGAAGTGGCTCAAAAACCAAGGCGACCCCACAGAGGTGCTCAAGGTGGTCGACAAGATCAACCCCAATGCGCTCATCATCGGTTTCGCACGCCGTTTCGCCACTTACAAGCGTGCTCACCTTCTCTTCACCGACCTCGACCGTCTGGCCAAGATCGTCAACAATGAGAAGTATCCCGTGCAGTTCATCTTCTCGGGTAAGGCTCACCCCGCCGACGGTGCCGGTCAGGGTCTTATCAAGCGTATCACCGAAATCTCTAAGATGCCTCAGTTTGCCGGCAAGATCATCTTCCTCGAAGACTATAACATGATCGTGGCTAAACGCCTCGTGACCGGTGTGGATATCTGGCTCAACACCCCGACTCGTCCTCTCGAGGCTTCCGGCACATCGGGCGAGAAGGCCGAGATGAATGGTGTGCTCAATTTCTCTGTGCTCGACGGCTGGTGGTATGAAGGCTATCGTCTTGCTGAGAATGCAGGTTGGGCTCTTACTGACAAGCGTACTTATACAGACCAGGCTCAGCAGGATAAGCTCGATGCAGCTACTATCTATTCAATGCTCGAAAACGAGATTATCCCCCTCTACTTCAACAAGAACTACAAGGGTTATTCTCCCGAATGGATTCAGTATATCAAGCGTTCAATCGGCAAGATTGCTCCGATTTTCACTATGAAGCGTCAGCTTGACGACTACATCAGCCGCTTCTATCAGCCCGAGGCTAAGCGTTACGCCAAGCTCGCCAAGAGCGACTACAAGGTGGCTCGCGAGATCGTGGCTTGGAAGGAAAATGTGGCTTCTCGCTGGAATGATGTGCAGATCCTGAGCTGCGAATTCCACGATGAGAGCAACAACAACGGCGTGTGCAGCACCGGCGACCGCATCAATGCTAAGGCTGTGCTCAACACTGCCGGTCTCGGCGACGCTATCGGCGTAGAACTCGTGGTTTACGAAGACAAGGATGGCGAGAGCAAGTATCTCCGTCGCGAAGACCTCAAGGTGGTCAAGAAAGATGGCGATGTGCTCACTTACGAGTTCAACGGCGTAATCCGCGAAGCCGGTGTATACCGCTTCAGCTTCCGCATGTATCCGAAGAACGACCTCCTGCCTCACCGTCAGGACTTCGCCTATACTCGCTGGTTCTAATCAGGATAAAAGCTACAATAGCACTTCGATAATAAAGAAGCGACCCATGCAGATGCTTGGGTCGCTTTTCGATTTGATACCTATTTGACTTATTTGGCCTATTTATGCTATGATTAAAGTGTGAACTGCACCTGAAACTGCAGGCGGTTGTCATGGCCGCTGCCATGGTGCCATGTGCTGCGGCATCCGTAGAGATATTCGAGACCGAGTTGGAAATAACTCGATATGTTATAGAATACGTTGGCAGCTGCATAATAACCGTAACGGTAGTTGTTTAAGTTTGCATCCGATTCAGATCCCTCTTCGGCATAAGTGCTTGCCTGCCACATTCTTGCTTGCGAAGCCATAAGGTTGACCTGCCATTTGTGGTTTATATCGTAGCTTATGCCGACACACCAACCCATCATCGGTGTGGGTGTCATTTCACCGGGATGGTCATCCTTGGGCACGAATGAGACCGGTATGCCTGAAAGATCCTGTATGTATTTGCCGATTCCCTTGCCATAGGTGGCCTGCAGGTAGAATGTGAGTTGGTCCACAGGCTTTATGTTGCCGCTCAGCGACAATCCCCAACCTACCGATGCACGACGCTTGTTGCAAAGCAAGTCGCGATAAATAAGCGGTCGCACAATGCCGGCAAGTTTCACACGGTTCATACCTTTTGCATATTCCACAAACATCGGTATGTCGGGCGATTGAAAACTGTAGAAATTGGGGTCACAAACTTTTTGGCCCTCTATATATTTGCCATACCATGTGCGGTAGTCTTTACCTAAATATATGCCGCGCGAAGTGTAATAGCTAGGCATGTCGACACCGATTCCGAGTCTTACGCCCTTGAGCGATGGTGACACATAGCCAATTTCATTGACGGTTACATTTACCTGCCCATTAGGCCCTTGGGGGTCAATCGTAGGGGGAATGGCTTCCTCATCCTGAAAGAGGGAATGTTTGAGACCGGCAGTCAATCCTCGCCATGTGATATAAGCCTTACTCAGATTGATTGAATGGTTGTTGCCATTGGTCGAGAATTTTATATATCAGGTAATCTGGTCTTTTGTATTGCCGAATCCGACCACCTGAAGGTCGACATCCGCATTGAGTGCGTTGATGAAAAAATCTGATTTCTTGCCCTCCATAGCCGGCACTCTGATCTGTGAAGGCACGAAATTTATGCCCGCTCCATCCATCTTGTATAGGTCGCTACCCATGTCGGCACCTATTATCGGATTGATTTTCGCTCCTATTGTCATCACAAATTTTTTGTTGGTGGTATGTATGGCGAAGTGAGGCACCGGTATCCCGTTGATGTTTTTTGAACGGTCTTTATTCAGGATGTTATAGACTGTGGAGTCATGCTGTGTCTTTACAAAATGAATCTTCTTGTCGTCAGGTTCATCTTCGTTGTCCAAGTCCTGGGCGGATGCCATGGCGATTCCCATGCCGGCTGTCAAGGCCAGGATGCAAATTCTTTTGAGAAGCTGGTGCATTTCAGCATTTCTGTTCTCCCTGACATATGTGGCCACGGCTACTGATTGTGTAGTTTTTCTCATATTTTTAAGATATTCGTTAATAGTTGTTTTGCATCCGGCTTTAAACAAATTCTTTAATCGTAAAGCTGTCTGCTCATATTTTTAAACGTAATAATATTAATAATTGTTGATGTATGTTATATTATTATTAATTTTGCATCATGACTAATCAAAATTCAACTGTAACAAGCAGTGTTGCATCCCCGAAGCGTAACTCTGTTATATCTATCTGTAAAGGAATTGCCATTATTCTGATGGTGATGGGACATGCCGAACCTCCCACTCTCATTTCAAATTTCATCTACATTTTCCATATGCCGTTGTTTTTCATAACGGCTGGCTATTTTTTCAGCCGTAAGTATATGGATGACCCTTGGTCTTTCTGCGTTAAGCGTTTCAAGGGGCTCTATATTCCTTTTCTGAAGTGGGCGTTGGTGTTTCTGTTGCTACACAACCTATGGTTTGAGGTCGGTCTGCTCAATGAGCAGTATGGCAACTGGACCGGTGGTGTGACGCACCCTTACGGTTGGCGTGAGTTTTTCAAGCGACTCTTCCTTATCGTAACTTCCATGAGCGGATATGATGAGTTTATGGCAGGTGCGTTCTGGTTTTTCCGCGGGTTGTTGGTGGCGAGCATACTTTTTCTTGTGATTTTCAAGCTTATAGATTCCCACACGAGGCTCACTCCTGTGTGGGGAGTTATAGCGGTGTGTGTCATAGCCTTGGCTTTCCAGGCTTACAGGCTTGGGTTCGGTTTTAAGATAAGCACCATAGCCAACGGTGGCTTGCGCGATGTCTGGGGCATGTTTTTCTTTGGCATCGGTGTGCTTTATCGTCAGTTTGAGCAGCGCATCGGTTGTCGGTGGTGGGTGAGCCTGTTGTGTCTCGCAGTGCTGTTGGTGGGGGCTTCGCAGCATTGGTGCGGCATGAACAATAACGGTCAGCTGCGCGACATACTGACACTCCCCCTCACGGGCTGTGCCGGCTTTCTGCTTACACGTCACATCTCCGGACTCATCGATGCAGCCGGTGGGGTAGTGGCCCGTCTGCTCACCTATATCGGCAATAACACCTTGTATGTGTTCGTATTCCATATCATTTCGTTCAAGGTGGTGAGCTTCTTGAAGATTCTGTGGTATGGTCTGGACCCGGTGCAGATAGGCTGCCACATGGTGATACATTACAACAACCACGAGGACCTTTTCTGGATTCTATACACACTGGTAGGCACAGCCCTGCCCCTGCTATGCGTAGAAGCATGGCGAAGAACCCAAAAGTCCTTCGCCATGCGAAAACAGCTGAAATTCAATGAATAATGAATAATGAATAATGAATAATGAATAATGAATAGTGAATAATTACTAACACCTAACACCTAATACCTAAGTTTGTCGTCGAACGCTGCGAGGGCGGCTTTTGCTCCCTCGCCCATGGCCACTATAATTTGTTTGTAGGGCACGTTGGTCACGTCGCCGGCTGCATACACCCCCGGCACATCCGTGTGACAAAAGGCATCTATAAGAATCTCACCGCGTGCGGTGGCCACTTGCGTTGCAAACAGGTCGCTGTTGGGCAACAACCCTATCTGCACGAATACCCCCTGAAGGTTGTATCTCTTTGCTTCTCCACTCTCGCGGTCCCTAACTTCGATTCCGGTAACTGACTTGCCGTCACCCTCTATCTTGGTTACGGCAGACGACAAATGCACTGTCACATTGGGAAGAGAATGAAGTTTGTCCTGAAGCACAGTGTCTGCCTTTAGAGTGTCGAGAAACTCAAACAGGTCCACATGGTTGCAGATATTAGCCAAGTCTATGGCCGCCTCCACACCGGAGTTGCCGCCTCCAACCACTGCCACATCCTTCCCTTTGAAGAATGGTCCGTCGCAATGCACGCAGAAGCCTACGCCGTGGCCAATATAGTCATTCTCGCCCTCCACGCCCAGCTTGCGCCAACGGGCACCGGTGGCAATCACTACCCTTGGAGCTTCAAATATCTCACCGCTTTTTGTCACGATGCGTTTTATCTCTCCTTTAAGGTCGGCCTCCGTGATGGTGCGTGATTCGAAGATTCTTGCCCCGCTCTGTTCCATATGGCTGCGAAGGTCGTGGGCAAGTTTTTCGCCGGTGGTCTGCGTTACCGATATCACGTTTTCTATGCCCTGGGTCTCATTGACCTGGCCACCCACGCGCTGTGCCACAACTGCAACATCCAAGCCCTTGCGCGCCGAATATATGGCAGCCGAGGCCGCCGCCGGCCCGGCTCCGAGCACCAGCAAGTCGAAGTGTTGCGGCGCTTCGGCACTCGCACTGCTGTCTGTGCCATATTTCTCCTCCAATTTGTCGATGAGTTCACCCATCGAACCTTTCCCTACCCAAAGCAGCTCGCCGTTTACATATACTGTCGGTACTGACTTCACGCCCAGTGCTTCAAGTTCCGGCTGATACCACTGCCCGTTGACGGTTTCGACGGATATGCGGTCGTTGCAGAGCGCCATCTGGTTGAACGCCTGCACCACGTCCGGGCAATTGGTGCAATCGAGCGACATGTAAACAGTAACCGACAATTCACCGCTGATGCGTGATATCCGGTCCATGGTGGCCTTATCGGGAAGGGTGCGTCCCTGGCCATCAGCATTAAGTATGGCGAGAAGCAGGGAGCTGAACTCATGGCCGCCGGGTATGCCGCGAAACGATATGCCGGTGGGCGTGCCGTCGCGCATTATCGTGGCTAAGCACTTGTCGCTGTTGGCGGCCGATACCTCCAGCCCGATCTTGTCGGAAGCGCTGCTGAAGTCGGTGTAGAAACTTATACTCTCCTTGCCATGCTCCGAGGCGGTATCGCAAGAGACATGTATGGTGTATGTATGAAGAAGTGAGGCAAATATTTGCCTCACTTGATCTATCAATTGTTTGTCTAAGTTCATAATTAACTCGCTTGGTTATGTTGGTTTTATCATAATGACAATATGACATCATGACATCATGACAAAAAATGCACTAATTGGTTCACCAAAGAAAAAAGAAGCATCAGAGTTTGCCCACAAGGTCAATACTCGGCTTCAGAGTGTCACCACCCTCTTTCCACTTGGCAGGGCATACGTCACCGGGATGTGCTGCCACAAATAAGGCTGCCTCTACCTTGCGCACAAGTTCCTCGGCATTACGGCCGATATTGTTGTCTTGTATTTCGGCAATCTTGATAAGACCTTCTGGGTTCACTACGAATGTGCCGCGATAAGCCATCCCATCACCCTCTATCATCACGCCGAATGCACGGGCAAGAAGTCCGGTGGGGTCGGCAAGCATCGGATATTCGATTTTCTTGATTCGGTCACTTGTGTCGTGCCATGCTTTATGCACGAAATGAGAGTCTGTGCTGACTGAGAAAACCTCAACGCCGCGCGATTTGAGTTCCGCATACTTATCTTGAAGATCCTCAAGCTCGGTGGGGCAGACAAATGTAAAGTCCGCCGGATAGAAAAAGAAGACAGCCCACTTGCCTTCGATATCCTTGTTGCTCACTTCGCGGAACTCTCCGTTTTGATAAGCCTGAACCTTAAATTCGGGCACTCTCGCATTGATGATGGGTTCTCTCACGATTTTGTTATTTTCCATAGTTATATTCCTATATTTTTAGTGATTTGATTTGAGATATTAATTCCGTTCTAATTTCCTAACAAGTTATTATTGCCTATGGTTGGATAGCTTATGCCGTTTTAACTTTTTTTTATAAAGCCCAAAAAAAAGATGCACCGCCCATATCGGGCAGAGCATCTTTTTTTGTATCATACTTGTCAGACCAGTCATACTTGTCATACTTGTCAGTCCTTTAAGAGTAAGAGAAATCTTACTCTTCGGTGTGGCTTTCGGCGTATTCCTTGAGGAGCTTCTCCTGCACATCGCCGGGCACGAGCTCGTAGCTGGCGAATTTCATGGTGAAGCTGGAGCGGCCTCCGGTCAGCGAACTCAGTGCGGTGCTGTAGCTCGACATCTCTTTCAAGGGCACTTTGGCGTTGAGTTTCTCGATGCCGTTCTCCGACTCCATGCCCATGATTATGGCGCGGCGTCCTTGCAGGTCGCTCATCACGTCGCCCATGGTGTCGCCCGGTGTGTATACCTCCACATCGTAGACAGGCTCCAGGATCTTCGGGTTGGCCTGACGGAATGCCTCGCTGAACGCGTTGCGGCCTGCCAGACGGAACGAGATTTCGTTCGAGTCTACCGGGTGCATCTTGCCATCGTATATCATGACGCGGACATCGCGTGCATATGAGCCGGTGAGCGGGCCTTGCTCCATGCGGTCCATGAGTCCCTTGACGATTGCCGGTATGAATCGCGCATCAATCGAACCTCCCACGGTGCAATCGTACACGAGCAGCTTGCCTCCCCACTCCAATGGAATCTCTTGCTTGTCGCGGATCTTCAGCTTGAACTCCTGGTTGCCGAATTTATAACCATCCGGTTCGGGCATGCCCTCGGTGTATGGTTCGATAATCAGGTGCACTTCGCCAAACTGACCCGAACCGCCCGACTGCTTCTTGTGGCGGTAGTCGGCACGTGCCGCCTTGGTGATTGTCTCGCGATATGGTATGCGCATCTCCTCGAAGAAGATGGGGAGCTTCTCGTTGTTTTCGATACGCCATTTGAGCGTGCGCAGGTGGAATTCTCCTTGTCCTTTCACCAAGAGCTGTTTCAATTCCTTGCTCTGCTCGATTACCCAAGTGGGGTCTTCCTCGTGCATACGCGTCAAGATGGCCGACAGCTTTTCTGCATCGCTCTCGTTGACCGGCTTGATGGCACGCACAAACTTGGGAGCCGGATATTTGATGAAGTCGAATTGCCAATCAATGCCTTTCTCGTTGAGCGTATTGCCGGTGCGCACATCTTTCAGTTTCACCGAAGCACCGATATCGCCGGCTTGAAGTTCGTCGATGGGGTTGCGCAGGTTGCCGCATACGGTGAATATCTGTGCCAGACGCTCCTTGCCGCCGCGTGTGGCGTTCTCAAGGTCTGTGCCGGCTTTGAGCGTACCGCTCATCACCTTGAAGTAGCTCACCTCGCCGATGTGCGGCTCAACCGAAGTCTTGAAGAAGAACACCGACAGCGGGCCGTCGGCCTCCGGCTTAACCTCCAAGCCTGTGGTGGTGCATGGTGCGGGCATCTCGCTCACGAATGGGCAGACATTGCCCAGGAACTCCATGAGACGGCGCACTCCCATATCCTTGGCTGCTGAGAGCACTACCACCGGGTAGATGCTGCGGTCCACAAGTCCCTTGCGGATACCCTCGCGCATCTCATCTTCTGTGAGTGTGCCTTGCTCGAAAAATTTGTCCATCAGGGTCTCATCGTTTTCTGCGGCTGCCTCCACAAGAATCTGGTTGAGCTCCTTGGCCTTCTCCATCTCCTCGGCGGGGATTTCGCTGATCGTAGGCACACCTCCCTCTGGTCCCCACTCATATTTCTTCATGAGAAGGACATCGATCATGGAGCGGAAATTAGGGCCTGACTCAAGAGGATATTGTATCTGCACCACGCGTGGCCCGAAAGCCTCGCGCATCTGCTCGAGCACATTGTCATAGTCTGCCTTTTCGGCATCCATCTGGTTTATGCCGAATATCACCGGTTTTTTGAGGGCTGCTGTGGTGCGGAATATGTTTTGGGTGCCAACCTCCACGCCATACTCGGCATCGATAAGTATAAGACCCATGTCGCACACACCAAGCGCCGTATATGCATTTCCTACGAAGTCATCGGCTCCCGGACAGTCTATGATGTTGAGTTTCTTGTTGTTGAACTCGGCATTGAATACCGTGGAGAATACGCTGTAACCATATTCTTTCTCTACTGGGAAATAGTCTGAAACTGTGTTCTTGGCATCGATTGTGCCGCGACGTTTTATAACTCCACACTCGTAAATCATCGATTCAGCGAGTGTGGTTTTCCCGGAGCCCTTTGATCCAAGCAGGGCGATGTTCTTGATTTCGTTAGTTTTGTAAATCTTCATAGGATATAAGATTTTAAGTTGGGTATTTTATTTGAGTTTTCTTTGGCGGCGACTCTCATCTCGAGGTCGCCATTATGGCATTTTGTTTTGCAGTCGCAATTTAGCATTTTTTTCTTAATTTCCTACTTTCTGTTTATATGTTTTTCAACATAATTGTTAATTTTGTGGCATGATTTATGTCCATATCCCTTTTTGCAGACGCAAATGCCTGTATTGCGATTTCTATTCGGTGGGAGAGCGGCTCGCCGATTGGCCGGCTTTGGTAGACTCTCTCCTTGCCGAAGCTGACAGCCGTTTTGCCTCTCCTGCGCATGCCTCTCTTACGCATGGCTCCGCTTCGTTTTGCGATTCTCCCTCCACTATATATATAGGAGGAGGCACCCCCTCGCTTATCCCGGCCTCGGAGTTTCGCCGTCTTGCCGACGGCCTGCAAGGCCTGTGTGGTGTGCCTGAGGAGTTCACCGTAGAGGTGAATCCTGACGATGTCACCCCCGACATGGCCCGCATGTGGCATGACTGCGGTGTGAACCGTGTGAGCATGGGGGTGCAGTCGCTTTGCGATGCCGAGCTCCGCGCCGTGGGCCGGCGCCACACTGCCGACGATGCCTTGCGTGCCTATGGTGCGCTGCGCGGGGTGTTCGATAATGTGAGCCTCGACTTGATGTTCGGACTCCCGGGACAGTCGCCCGACTCGCTCGATGTCACGCTCCGTGGTTTTATGCTGATGGACCCTGAGCATATCTCGGCGTATTCGCTGATGTATGAGGAGCGGACTGCTTTGACACGTTTGCGCGACGACGGCAAGTTGCAGGAGGCCTCCGACGTGGATTCGGCGGTGATGTTCGAGATGGTCTCGTCGGTGCTCGCCGGGCATGGCTATGAGCAGTATGAGATATCCAACTATGCCAAGCCGGGCCGAAGGTCCAAGCACAACTCTGCATATTGGTGGGGGTGTGCATACATCGGCTTAGGTCCCGGTGCGCACAGCTATGACGGTGGCCGAGTCCGTTCTTACAACGAACCCGACGTGAAGGCATATGTGGCGGCGCGTGGCAATCCGAAGGTGGTGCATGAGCATTTGTCTGATGCCGAAATATGCGAGGAGTATAAGATGACGCGCATGCGCACGCGCGAGGGCATTGATCTCAGCGTGTTTGAAAACCGATTCGGAAGCGAAGAATTGAGCGCGTTGCTCCGTGCGGCAGATAAATTTATGGAGGCGGGGCTCGTGGAGATAACCGATTCTAAATTAGCGCTGACTCACAGCGGCATAATGGTCAGCGACGAGGTGATTGTCGGACTTTTCTGAAAATTTAAAGCCAAATATATTGTCGGTTTGAAATTATTTTGCTAATTTTGCAATGTGGAAAGTGTTTTTTGACACAGTTTCTATGAAAACAGAACATACCTCAATAGCCTTCTCCAAGATGCACGGTGCCGGTAACGATTACATCTATATCGACGCCACGGAGAAGACTCCCTCTAATCTTGAGGATTTGGCACGCCGTGTGAGCGACATCCATTTCGGGATCGGCTCAGACGGCCTTGTTGTTATAATGCGCAGTGATGTGGCCGATTTCCGTATGCGCATGTTCAATTCTGACGGTTCGGAAGCGGAAATGTGTGGCAATGCCTCGCGTTGCATCGGCAAGTTCGTATATGAGAAGGGACTCACCGACAAGCATGAGGTGACTCTCGAGACTCTTGCCGGTATCAAGGTGCTCCGTCTCCATGTGAAGGACGAGAAGGTTGAATCGGTGACCGTCGATATGGGTGCCCCGATTCTCGACCCTTCCGCAGTGCCGGTCAGAAGTGGCAATGACACATGCAAGGTAAACGAGCTTGAATCGTTTGGCGATTTCTCCTATGGCATAACCGGCGTGAGCATGGGCAATCCCCACGCTGTCACGTTTGTCGATGAGGTGACCGATGAGCAGGTGCTTGGCCATGGCCCTGTGATGGAGGTGGCCGACATATTCCCGCGCAAGGCCAATATCGAGTTCGCTCGTGTGCTCGACCGCCACACCATAGAGATGCGCGTGTGGGAGCGTGGCACAGGCGAGACTCTCGCTTGCGGCACAGGTGCCTGCGCCACAGCAGTGGCTGCCGTGCTCAACAATCTTACCGACCGCGAGGTGGAGATGCGCCTGCGTGGCGGCATTCTGAATATCCGCTGGGACGAAGAGACCAACCATGTATTCATGACAGGCCCGGCTGAGTTTATCTGCGACGGTGTGTTCTATTATAACTAAAAGTTTCGAAGTAATGATGTTATGATATAAGTCTGAATATGGTATATATTCTTACTTCATAACTCATAACTCAGACTTAATACTTATTAAAATTATGCAAATCAACGATAATTTCGAAAAACTTCCGGAGTCTTATCTTTTCTCCACTGTGGGAAGAAAGCTCCGCGAATATAAGGAGGCGCATCCCGGAGTGGATGTGATACGCATGGACATCGGCGACGTCACACTCCCGATTCCGCAGGCCGCGCTCGATGCCATGCACCGTGCTGTCGACGATATGGCCGACAAGTCTACGTTTCATGGCTACGGCCCGGAGCAGGGATATGCTTTTCTCCGTGAGACTGTTGCCGCCAACGACTATCATGCGCGTGGTGTGAATATCAGCGCGGACGATATATTTATCTCCGACGGTGCGAAGAGCGATCTCGGCAACCTCGGTGATATATATTCTCATGACAGTATCGTGGCTGTTTGTGATCCGGGCTATCCGGTATATGTCGACTCCAATGTGCTCGACGGGCGCGGCGGCGAACTGGTCAATGGCCGCTGGAGCCGCTTCGTGTATATGAATTGCAATGAGGCAAACGCCTTCAAGCCGGTGCCCCCGACGCAACATGCCGATGTGATTTTCCTTTGTTCACCGGCCAATCCTACGGGCGTGGCATTCAGTCGCGACGAACTGAAGGCATGGGTCGAATATGCCTTGGCCAATAAGGCTGTGATAATATATGATTCGGCTTACTGTGCATATATTACAAGCGATGATGTGCCGCATTCGATTTATGAGATAGAGGGAGCGGAGAAATGCGCCATAGAGGTGCGCAGCTTCTCCAAGACAGCCGGATTCACCGGCTTGCGTTGCGGCTACACTGTGGTGCCGGCTTCGCTCTGCGGCTATGATGCCGAAGGCCGCAAAGTGCAGCTCCGCAAGCTTTGGCTTCGCCGGCAGACCACTAAGTTCAATGGTGCCAGCTACATAATACAGCGTGGTGCCGAAGCCCTCTATTCAGAGCAGGGCAAACGCGAGGTGGCTTGCAATGTGGAGTATTATCTCAACAATGCACGCACCATACGTGAGGCGATGCTCGGAGCGGGCTTTACGGTGTTTGGAGGCGAAAATTCCCCCTACATCTGGGTCAAGTCGCCCAATGGCGAGTCTTCCTGGGACTTGTTTGACAAGTGTCTTTCCGAAGTTCACATATCGTGTACGCCCGGTGTCGGCTTCGGTGACAATGGCGAAGGCTACATCCGCTTCACCGGCTTCAATACCTCCGAGAATACAGCCGAGGCGATGCGACGCTTTATGAATTTCTTCAAAAAATAACATACAGGGGGCTTGTCCCCCTTTTTTCGTTCAATCCGTTTAATAATAAAGAATCTTATGTCAAATCTTAGATTCAAAAGTGTGGAAGAGGCCACTGCCCGTAAGGCTGTGAAGGTGGAACTTCCCAAAGAGAGGGTAGAGTCTTACTATGGTAAGCAGGTTTTCAATCGCCAGCGCATGTTCGAGTATCTTCCGAAAGATACTTACGATGCGCTCGTTTATGCGATCGACAACCGACAGCCCCTCAGCCGACAGCTTGCCGACAGCGTGGCAGAGGGCATGAAGCGTTGGGCCATAGATAACGGCGCTCGCCATTACACGCACTGGTTCCATCCTCTCACCGGAAGCACCGCGGAGAAGCATGATGCTTTCGTGGAGCATGACGGCAAAGGTGGCGTGGTGGAAAAATTCAGTGGCAAGCTTCTCGTGCAGCAAGAGCCGGACGCTTCCTCTTTCCCTAACGGCGGTATACGTAACACTTTCGAGGCCCGCGGATATTCTGCTTGGGATCTCTCGTCGCCCGCATTTATTGTCGACAATACGCTCTGTATTCCCACCGTTTTTGTGGCTTATACAGGTGAAAGCCTTGACTATAAGACTCCTCTTCTCCGTTCGCTCAACAGTATCGATAAGGCTGCCACTCACGTGGCTCGTTATTTTGACCCTGAGGTGAAGCATGTGATCTGCAACCTCGGTTGGGAGCAGGAATATTTCCTCGTAGACGAGGCTCTTTATGCAGCACGTCCTGACTTGGTAATGACCGGTCGCACCCTCATGGGTCATGAGTCTGCGAAAAATCAGCAGCTCGACGACCATTATTTCGGTGCAATCCCGAGTCGTGTGGAGGCTTTCATGCTCGACCTCGAACTCGAATCTCACAAACTCGGAATTCCTGCCAAGACGCGCCACAATGAGGTGGCTCCCAATCAGTTTGAACTTGCTCCGGTGTTTGAGGAGTGTAACCTCGCCAATGACCATAACCTGCTCCTCATGTCGGTGATGGAGGAGGTGGCAAAACGCCATAACTTCCGAGTGCTGCTGCATGAGAAGCCTTTTGCCGGTGTTAATGGTTCAGGCAAGCACAATAACTGGAGTCTTGGCACAGATCGCGGTGAACTTCTCTTCTCGCCCGGTAAGACCCCGCAGGAGAATTTCCGCTTCGTCACTTTCGTGGCCAATGTCATGGCTGCCGTGCATAAGCATAACGGCCTGCTTAAGGCATCTATCATAAATGCCACCAACCAGCACCGTCTCGGTGCCAATGAGGCACCCCCGGCCATAATCTCAATGTTCCTCGGCACTGCCGTGAGCAATATCCTCGAAAAGGTGGAGAAAACTGACTCGCTCAATAAGCTAACCATCGACGGTAAGGAACAGGTAAACCTCGACGTGGCTCAGATTCCGGAAATCATCATTGACAATACTGACCGTAACCGCACAAGCCCATTCGCCTTCACCGGCAACAGGTTTGAGTATCGTGCTGTCGGTTCGTCGGCCAACAATGCTTCTGCCCTCATCGCCCTCAATGCGGCTGTCTCAGCTCAGCTCATGGATTTCGCAGCGGCTGTCGATGCACGTGTGGAAGCGGGTGAAGATCGTGAGCATGTGATTCTCGATGAGGTGAAGAAGCTTCTCAGTGAGTCAAAGGCTATCCACTTTGATGGCAATGGTTACAGCGACGAGTGGAAACAGGAGGCTGCCGAGCGTGGCTTGGATGTTGAGGCTTCTGCGCCTCTCCTTTATGACCGTTACACTTTGCCCCAGTCGGTCGAGATGTTTGAGAAAGCCGGCGTTCTCTCGAAGAAGGAGATTGAGGCCCGCAATGAGGTGAAGTGGGAGATGTTCACCAAGAAGGTGCAGATCGAGAGTCGTGTGCTCGGCGACCTTGCCATAAATCATATCATTCCCGCAGCTGTGCGTTATCAGTCGCTCCTGCTCGACAATGTCTACAAGATCCAGCAGCTCTTCAAGGGCTCAAAGGCCGATGCCATATCGGCTCAGGACCTTGCAAACATCGAGGCGATAAGCGACCACATATCGGCAATCAAGAGCGGAGTGGAAAATATGATTAACGCCCGCAAGCGTGCCAACAAGATCGAGTCTGAACGTGAGAAGGCTATCGCTTATCACGATGAAGTGTCTCCTTATATGGAGGAAATCCGTCGCCACATCGACAAACTCGAACTCATGGTCGACAACGAGATTTGGCCTCTGCCCAAATATCGCGAACTCCTCTTCATCCGCTAAAATCCGTAAGAGAGTCCAAATTAAAACGAGGGTGCTTCTCAGGGGAGAAGCACCCTCGCAATCTTTTTATCTGTCATGATGACATCATGTCATTAAGTCAAAATGTCAAGTTGTCATTATATCATTATGTCAAGATGTCGTAATGTCGTTGCGTCGTGTTGATATAATATCAATACTTATTTGAGATCATTGCCACTGCCGAATGATACTTGGCGATATTTCCGGCTTTCTTGATTGCTTTCCAAGCCTTGCGCCCAATCTCCTCTTCCGCATATTCCCAGAATGGCTTTATCTTCGATATGATTTGGCTCTCTCCGCAGAGCGTGGAGGTGTAGTGGTCAAGAAGGAGCCTGTGAAATTGAAGCATCTTGTCGAGTCGCTCTTCGCTGTTCCATTCTCGGCCACCCTCATATTCCGCAAGTAGCGACGGGCGTCCGAGCACTCCGCGGGCTGTCATCATGCCGGCTATGCCGGGATACCGCTTCTCTATCTCTTTCATATCGGCCGCTGTGCGAAGCTCACCGTTATATATTATAGGATTCTTGCTCTCAGAGAGTATTGCCTCAAACATGTCGTGGTGAAGTTCTCCTCCATACTGCTGTTTAGCGACTCGCGGATGTACGTCTACGTGACGCAGCTCAAGCCTGTTGAGCACAGGCATCACATTGCGCCATTCCTCCGGGTCTTCAAATCCGAGGCGCATCTTCACCGAATAACTCATCTCCGGATATTTCGACAGCGTAGCTGCCAGGCGTCCGATTTCCTCCTCGTTGCGCAGGAATCCGGCTCCGCGCCCTTTGCCAGTCTGTAGCGGAAATGGGCAACCCATATTCAAATTAACCTCCGTGGCACCGGTGTCGCGCAGCCCTGAGAGCAGAACTTCGAGTTCTTCCATATCGCGAAATATCACCTGTGGCTCCAATATCATGCCGGTGTTAAGCTCCGAAGTGTAGTCGCGCAAGTCCTGCTTGCGCATTTCCCCATGCTCTGCACGCATGAAAGGTGTGAAATAACGAATCTCACCACCATACACAAGATGATGAAAATGACGCCAAGCGGCATCTGTATGTCCTTGCACAGGTGCAATATATAACCTATTCATCTTAAAATTTTCCAAATTTCAAATTCCAAATTCCTAACTGTTGTGTGGCAGAAACGTGAATGCCACGGCTCCCATAAGGCAGAGGAATGCGCATACGTGATTCCAATGCAGTTTCTCTCCTTGAAAGAGAAACATAGCCACCACAGTAAAGATTGTCAGCGTCACCACTTCCTGAATTATCTTGAGTTCGAAGAGGGAGAATGGTCCGCCGTTCTCGCGGAAACCCATCCGGTTGGCCGGCACCATGAAGCAGTATTCCAGAAATGCCAATCCCCACGATACGAGTATCACGGCAATAAGTGGCCAGGATTTCGATATGCCAGCCGATTGGAGCTTAAGGTGTCCATACCAGGCGAAGGTCATGAACACGTTGGATATCACCAGAAGTAAAATTGTTATCAATGCTGATTTCATAGTGCAAAATTACAAAAAAAATGCTAAATTTGCCGAAAACAATTTTCGATCTAAGATGAACATCAAAGAAATTACGCAAGGTATATATTATGCGGGAGTAAATGACCGCGTCACTCAACTGTTTGAAGGTCTCTGGCCTCTCCCTTTCGGTGTGAGCTACAATTCTTATATAGTGCGTGGTGCTGATAAGGTGGCCCTTATCGACACTGTGCGCATTGATGAGGTGCGCGAGTTTCTCGCCAACGTGGATGGTGCCGCCTCTGACAGGAAGGTAGACTATCTTGTAGTCAACCATATGGAACCTGACCATAGCGGCTCTATTCCGGAAGTGGTGCGTGCCTTCCCCGGCATAAAGATTATCGGCAATGCCCAGACTGTAGGGATGATAAAGGGTTTTTATCATCTCGATGACGATGACCTCTACATAGTGGTGAAGGATGGTGATACCATAGATCTCGGTGGCATCTCTCTGCAATTCTTCCTGACACCGATGGTGCATTGGCCCGAGACTATGATGACCTATGTGGCGGAGCGCAAGACTCTCTTCTCGGGAGATGCTTTCGGTTGCTTCGGCGCGCTCAATGGGGGAGTGGTGGACTCCGAAATGGATACCGACCGATATTTCCCGGAGATGTATCGTTACTATTCCAACATTGTGGGTAAATATGGACGCTTCGTGCAGAAGGCCCTCGAGAAACTCGGTGCGTTGCCGATGGAGTATATCTGCTCCACCCATGGGCCGGTGTGGCATGAGCGCATCAACGAGGTGGTGGATCTCACGGCGCATCTCTCGGCCTACAAGAGCGAGCCGGGTGTGACGATAGTCTACGGCTCGATGTATGGCAACACTGCCGAAGTGGCTGAGGAGATTGCCCGCGAACTCTGCGCAAGAGGTGTGCGCAACATCCGCGTACACAACGCGTCTGTAGCCTCGATGAGCGAAATGATTTCGGATGCTTACCGTTACGAGGGTTTGATAGTGGGCAGCGCCACTTATTCGATGCGCATGTTCCCACCGGTGGAACAGTTCATGAATGCCATGGAGACGCGTGAAGTCAAGGGGAAGGTGTTCGCTGCTTTCGGCAGCTTCACATGGGCGCAAGGCGCGGTGCTCAAGGCTATCGAGGGTTACAGCGAGCGCATGAAGATGCCGATAGTCGCATCTCTCGCCATGAAGCAGAGTATCGACGAGCAGACGCGTCAGGCTGCGCGTGAACTTGCTGACAAGGTGGCAGACTCCCTTACCTTGAAATAGACACGAACTTTCGATAGAGATTATTGAAGATGCAAAGGTTCGGCTGCGTCACCGCA
>CAJTYC010000037.1 GCA_910584185.1 uncultured Muribaculaceae bacterium | reverse complement strand
TGTCGTTTTTTTATGCCCTTATCTCATCAATCATATACTTGCGAAACTTAAATAACTTAATATAACATATGACAAATAACGTTGCGTCTCTCGAGGAGACGATAATAGAGGCGATTCGTAACAGGAAAGGCCATAAGATTACCGACATTGACCTCAGTGGTCTCCAGACCGCCCCTGCGTCTGCTTTCATTGTATGTCAGGGCAATTCCACTTCTCAGGTTTCGGCAATTGCCGATAATATCCGCGAGGAGGTGCGTGAAAAACTGCATATCAAGCCTTACAATTATGACGGTTATCGCAATTCTCAATGGATTGTGATTGACTACGGTGAGATTCTTGTGCATGTTTTCCTGCCTGAGACTCGCGAATTTTATAATATCGAGGACCTTTGGAGCGACGCCAAGGTGTCTGAACTCCCCGATCTCGACTGATTTTTCCACTCACACAGAATATCGACATGAGCATTCTTAAACCAAACAAAAACAAAGGACAGAGCCGCAAGCCTCTATTCAATATGTATTGGATGTATGGCTTGATAATCCTCTCGCTGCTTGCCCTCTATTATTTTCAGGACGGTTCGCAAATCAAGGAGGTCAACTGGTCGCAATTTCAGACATCCGCCCAAAAGGGTGAACTCGACAAGATTCTTATTTTTACCCAGAACGGCACAGCTGAGGGATTCTTGACTGAGCAGGGTGCGAAAGCTTATAACTTCGACATGACCCCGCAAATGACGGGTGAGAAGAAGATTAAGACCACCATACCTTCGTCCGATAAGATTCAGGATAAGATAGATGCCTGGAATGCCGAGCTTGTCAAGCAGGGCAAGCCGGAGATAAAGGTTAACTATGAGAAGGGTAGCGACTTGATGAAGTTCGTGTGGTATTTCGGACCTATTCTCTTGATTATTGTAATGATGGTCTTCATGTCGAAGCGCATGTCGGGTGCTGCCGGTGGTTCCGGTGGTATATTCAGTGTCGGCAAGTCCAAGGCCATAGTTTTTGATAAGAATAATGGCACTAACGTCACGTTTAAGGATGTGGCTGGTCTGGCCGAGGCTAAGGTTGAGATTGAGGAGATTGTGGAGTTCTTGAAGAATCCGCAGCGTTACACCGAACTCGGTGCCAAGATTCCACGCGGTGCTCTTCTCGTTGGCCCTCCGGGCACCGGTAAGACCCTGCTCGCTAAGGCCGTAGCCGGTGAGGCGGACGTTCCATTCCTCTCTATGTCAGGTTCTGACTTCGTGGAGATGTTTGTGGGTGTTGGTGCCGCGCGTGTGCGCGATCTCTTTAAGCAGGCTAAGGAGAAAGCTCCTTGCATCGTGTTTATCGATGAGATTGATGCCGTGGGTCGTGCTCGTGGACGCAACCCGAACATGGGTTCTAACGATGAGCGCGAGAATACGCTCAACCAGATGCTTACGGAGATGGATGGTTTCCAGTCGAACAATGGCGTGATTTGTCTCGCTGCCACCAACCGTGCCGACATGCTCGATAAGGCTCTTCTTCGTCCCGGACGTTTCGACCGCCAGATTTATGTGGATCTCCCTGAACTGAGCGACCGTATGGAGATTTTCCAGGTGCATCTGCGCAACATAAAGTGTACAAGCAAGCTCGATGTGGAGCAGCTCGCTCGTCAGACCCAAGGTTTCTCAGGTGCCGACATAGCCAACGTCTGCAACGAGGCTGCCCTTATTGCGGCCCGCAATAATAAGGAGGCTGTGGAATGGTCAGACTTCATGCAGGCCATAGACCGTATAGTGGGTGGATTGGAGAAAAAATCGCGCATCATCACCGATGAGGAGAAGTTGGCTATTGCTACCCATGAGGCCGGACATGCCACTATCTCTTGGATGACTAAGTATGGTAATCCGTTGGTTAAGGTGACAATTGTGCCGCGTGGCCGTGCTCTCGGCGCAGCCTGGTATGCACCCGAAGAGCGTCAGATTATCCCCACGCAGGCGTTGCTCGACACGATGTGTGGCCTTCTTGGCGGACGTGCCGCCGAAGAGCTCTTCCTCGGTCAGATTGGCACCGGTGCAAGCGATGACCTTGAGAAATGTACCAAGATAGCCCGTTCTCTCGTGCTTGTGTATGGTATGAGCGACAAGCTCCCCAACCTCAACTATAATGACTCAAGCGGTCAGGACATGGGCTTCCAGAAGCCATATTCCGACCATACTGCCGACATCATCGACGAGGAGGTGAAGCGAATCATCAACGAGCAATATGAGCGGGCAAAGAGCATCCTGCGCGAATACGCCAAGCAGCACAACCAGATACGCGACTTGCTCGTGGAGAAGGAGGTAATATATCACGACGATGCAGAGAAGATATTAGGCAAACGCCAATGGAAATCGCGCACCGACGAGATAATCGAGCTAAACAAGCAGCTCGACCATAAAAAGGAGAACACTGCCGAGTCAGCCGACAACGCATCACAAAGTCAGAAATCACCGGATCAGGCATCCAAGCAAAGGCCCGAAACCTCATCCGACCTCGACGAAGGCTTCAGAAGAGTAGCGGAAGATGAAGACGACGGCACCCCGCCACCTTTCAACAAGTAACACCTCAAAAAATAGTTAAGCGGATGTATCAAAATTAAGTAAGATACATCCGCTTAAATTTTAGTGAAATGGAAAGGCCTTTTCCAAAACGCCCACAAGTAGGATCTACAATACAAAAAGAATTGGGCATGCGTGACCACGAATGTCCAATTCTTTTTGTGAATCAATATGTTTAATCAAAGATAGAATCCCAGTCTTTCCATACCGGTTCGAAGCCATGTTCCCTTATTGACTCTGCGACTTGCATTGGGGTGCGTTCGTCCGACACCTCGAATTGCTCCAGCGAGTCGGGTTCTGATACGTAGCCTCCAGGATCTGTGCGGCTTCCGGCACTCATCGAGGTCACTCCGAGCTGCATTATGTTGTCTCGGTAGAATGGTGCCTCGCGTGTGGAGAAGGATATATCTACATCATGGTCGAAGATGCGGAAGGCAAATGTCAACTTGGCAAGCTGACGGTCATCAATAACCACTTTGGGTTGGTATCCGCTTTCCGACGGACGCATACGCGGAAAATTCACAGAATAGCGCGAACGCCAATATTTCTTCTGCAAGTAGCGCAAGTGACGCGCCATCATCACAGTGTCGGCTCGCCAATCCTCAAGTCCGAGCAGCACTCCGAGCCCTATCTTGTGCACACCGGCTTCCCCCATACGGTCATAGCCGTTAAGCCGCCAGTCATAATGCGACTTCATGCCTTGCGGATGGTATTTCTTGTAGGCCTCACGGTGATAAGTCTCCTGAAAACACACCACTCCGTTAAGACCACTATGAGTAAGCCGCTCATACTCATGCGACCTCAACGGCTGAATCTCTATGGTGAGATTGTGGAAGTATGGGCGGCATGTGTGAAGCACATGCTCCATGTAGTCCACGCCGCAGAGCGATGGGTATTCGCCCGATACTATCAGCAGATTCTCGAAGGGGCCGAGCTTCTTTATGGCCTTGCATTCATCTTCAATCTGGCTCATATTGAGCGTGGTGCGCGTGAAAGGGTTGTCGTGGTTGAAACCGCAATACACACATTTGTTGGTGCAGGCATTCGACACATACATAGGTATATAGAGCGAAATCGTGTTGCCGAATCGCTCACGTGTGAAGTGCCGGCTCAACTCCGCCATCTCTTCAAGATATGGGTCGGCGGCCTCCGAAATCAGCACGGCGAATTCCTCAGGCTCCAATCGCTTGCCGTTGCGGCGAGCCTTGGCGAGTACGCGCCGCACGTCGGCATCGGTGGCTTCATGCACGAGGCGCAGCGTATCGTCCCAGTCGTATTGGTCTATGATTTCTGCAAATCCATGGCCGAACACTGACTCCCTGTCAGGGTCAGACCATTTTTTCGCTGTTTTCTCTTCTGTTACATTCATTTCCTTTCGGTTCACTTGTTGCACTCGTCGGCAATATTCTGCGAGATTCTCATGGCGCAGAAGTTGGGGCCGCACATTGTGCAGAAACGGTCGTTGGCGTCGGGAGCCTCCCGGCGAGATTCCACATAATATTTACGCGCTTTTTCAGGGTCGAGCGAGAGATTGAACTGGTCTTTCCACCTGAAATCGTAACGCGCCTTGCTGAGAGCGTCATCGCGGACAGTCGCACCCGGAAAACCCTTGGCTATATCTGCTGCATGAGCTGCTATCTTATAGGCTATCACGCCTTCGCGCACATCGTTGAGATTAGGCAGCGACAAATGCTCCTTGGGTGTAACATAACATATCATGGCAGTGCCGAGAGTCGATATGATGGCCGCACCGATAGCAGATGTAATGTGGTCATAGGCTGGTGCTATGTCGGTGGTCAACGGGCCGAGTGTGTAGAACGGAGCCTCATGACAACATGTCTTCTCCTTTTCCATATTCACCGGTATCTTCTGCATGGGCACGTGTCCGGGACCTTCAATCAGTACCTGCACATCATGCTCCCAAGCCTTCTCGGTGAGCTGGCCGAGCACCTCGAGCTCAAGAAATTGTGCACGGTCGTTGGCGTCGTGTATCGAGCCGGGTCGCATGCCATCGCCGAGAGATACGGCCACATCATATTTGTTCAATATCTCACATATTTCGTCGAAATGTGTGTAGAGGAAGCTCTCCTGGTCATGAAGCACACACCACTGGGTCATAATCGAACCGCCGCGCGACACGCATCCCGTGAGTCGTTCCTGCACAAGCTTGGCATGCTCCTTGAGCACACCGGCATGTATGGTGAAGTAGTCCACACCCTGCTCGCACTGCTCAATGAGTGTGTCGCGATATATCTCCCAAGTGAGTTTGCGCACGTCGCCATTCACCTTCTCCAAGGCCTGATAGATTGGCACTGTGCCCATAGGCACCGGACAGTTGCGGATTATCCACTCGCGGGTCTCATGTATGTTGTCGCCCGTGGAGAGGTCCATCAGTGTGTCTCCACCCCAGTAGCAGCTCCACACAGCCTTGGCCACCTCTTCCTCAATACCCGACGAGAGTGCCGAATTGCCTATGTTGGTGTTGAGCTTGGTGGCGAATTTTGAGCCGATAATCATAGGCTCAGCCTCCGGGTGGTTTATATTTGATGCGATTACCGCGCGGCCGGCTGCCACTTCCTGACGCACGAACTCAGGGGTGATGTAGCTCTTTATGCCACGCTGCTCGTTATCGAGGTTCTCGCGAATAGCCACATATTCCATTTCCGGTGTGATGATGCCTTTGCGGGCGTAGTGCATCTGTGTGACACGATGTCCCTCCTTGGCGCGGCGCGGCTTGTGCTGCACCGGGAAGCGAATCTCGTCCAAGCTCATGTCGTCGCGGCGTGCCTTGCCATATTCGCTCGTTATGTCGTCTTGAACCTCGGTGTCACCTCGCATCTCCACCCAAATCTCACGGTCGCGGGGGAGTCCTTTGTTGATGTCTACGCTTATCGCCGGGTCGGTGAAAGGGCCGGAGGTGTCATACACGGTGATATCCTCGTTGGGATATTCCACGCGCTTGCCATCTTCAATCTTTACGGTGGGGTACTGGTGTATTTTGCGCATCGCCACTTTCACGCCGGGCAATGTGCCCTCCACATATATTTTCTCTGAGTTCGGATATTTCGAAACGTCGATATTCTCAATTTTCATGTTCTGTATATAAATCCTTGATTTGGGAACTTTTATTTGTTAAGAAAGGAGGTGAGGGGAGAGGTGGACTGTGCCGACTTTGACACTGCGCCGAGTCCGGCCAGATATGCTTTGCGCCCGGCCACCACGGCATCCTTAAACGCCTCGGCCATCATCACGGGGTCGCCGGCCACGGCTATGGCTGTATTGACAAGCACTGCGTCAGCTCCGAGTTCCATAGCCTCGGCAGCGTGAGAGGGTGCCCCAAGACCGGCATCAACTATCACGGGCACATTGGATTGCTCTATGATAATCTCCAGCAGGTCGCGGGTTATCAACCCTTTATTGGTGCCAATCGGAGCGGCCAGTGGCATGACGGCCGATGTGCCGGCCTCTTCGAGGAGTTTGCAGAGCACCGGGTCAGCCTGAATGTAGGGGAGCACGATGAATCCCTCTTTGGCAAGTGCCTCGGTGGCCTTTAATGTCTCTATCGGGTCGGGCATAAGGTATTTTGGGTCGGGATGTATTTCGAGCTTTATGAAGTTGGTCTGAAATATCTCGCGGCTCATCTGGGCGGCAAGCACCGCCTCTTTGGCATTGCGCACGCCAGACGTGTTGGGCAGCAGCTGCACATGCTCGCGGTTGATGTGGGTCAACATCTCGTCGGTGGCCTCGTTCATCATGTTGACGCGCTTCATGGCCACTGTTATCATTTCGGAGCCGGATGTCTTAATCGACTCCAACATCAAATCGGGAGCGGCAAATTTGCCGGTTCCCACAAAGAGTCGGGAGTGAAATTCCCGTCCCCCTATTTTCAATATGTCGTTCATGTATGTAGATTGTATTATCCTGTTTCCTGTTTACTATTTCATAAATGGTTTAAGCGCCTCAAGAAATCTTGAAGTCTCTCGTGCTATGTCTTCGGCATTGGCTATGGCACCGCTTACGGCCACACCGTTGGCCCCTGCCTCCATCAATGGCACCACATCCTCGAGCTTTATACCACCTACGGCCACATGCGCTATGTCGATTTCAAGCTGTTCCATATCCTTGCAAAGTGTACGCACACCCTCCAAGCCTAAGATTGGGGCGAGGTTTTTCTTTGTGGTGGTCATGGCGTAGGGACCCATGCCTATGTAGTCTATATCAAGGCTGCGGACTGCCTTGATGTCGTCGATGGTGTTGGCAGTGACGCCTATAACCGCTGCCGGACCGAGTATCAGCCTTGCCTTCGAGGGGAGCATGTCGGTCTTGCCAAGATGCACGCCACCCACATCGAGTGTCTTGGCAAGCTCCACGCGGTCGTTGAGCAGCAAGAAGGTTTCTGTCTCCAGACACAAGGGCTTGATTTCGTTGACCACGGCTGTAATATCCTCGTCGCTCGCCTCTTTCATCCTTATTTGCACCCAGCGGCCACCGCCGGCTATGAATCCCTTGACTTGCTCAGCCACGGGGGTGCGTGATTCGGTATTCGTTATAAATTGTAACATGTTATTTCTTATTTATATTGATTAATGTGTTTCTCACAGCGCACACCTTATTGCTCTCTGATGCTCTTTGCCAATTCTGCGAGCGCGGTGTGGAAGTCCTCACCCCATATATATCCTAACAACGCAGCTCCCCAAAATCCTGTTTCTTCGAGTATTTTGTGGTGAGCAGGTGTGACCCCACCGAGCGCGACAATCTGTTTCTCTCTGATGTCTTGCACGATATCCTTTAAGTGAAATGCTGAGGAGTATCCGGCTTTCGATATGGAGTCGAATATGGGCGAGAGTGTGCGGTAGTGATAATCCTCTGCATCGGTCTGCGTTATCTCCTCTATGCTATGCAGCGACCGGCTTATTCTCAGCTTGCCGCTCGCTTCTGCCATTATCTTCGTGGTGGATGGCAACAGCAGGTTGCGTTGGTTGAGGTGTATGCCTCCGATGCCGGTCTCTTCACACAGGTCGTAATGGTCATGAAGCGTGAGCTGCCGGAGATATTTAGCCGGTATGCTTTCTATAAGGTGAAGCATTTGCTCACGGTCGGCGCCGGGCTTGCGTAGGTGTACGAACTCTACTCCGTTATCTATTAACGCAGTTATCTTATCGGCTTCAGCTTCTATATGGCCAGGAGAGGTGATGACGATATATTTCATCACCCTCCGTATGCTACAGATATGAGTGTGATGATGTCTCCCTCCTTCACCTTGTGGATATCATGCTTGGTGCGCGGCACAAGCCTGTCGTTGACCGCTACTGCTGTGCCTGTGGCAGGCAGATTGCGCATTTCTATCAGTTCTTTTATGGTGATATCTTCGTCGGGCAACTGCACCGGCACATCATTTATCTTTACGTGCATCTCTTTTTATGTTTATGTGTAACAAAATTAATGGTAAAAAACTAAATATCCAAAAAATTTTTTATTAAGATTAGCTTTTGCATGTTCCACGATTTTTAAAAGTTCGAAATGCCCCTATTTTCAATCACCATTTTTTGTCGCGGGTGTGGAACATAATGCTCCATTCAACTCCTCATTCGTTAGATGATTTTAATTCAAAATCATCTAACTTATTTGTAATAAGCATGATGATGTTGCCAAGTCAGCCTCTCTATGTCCGTCATGATTCAAATTATTGTATTACAAGCTACTATAAAATTTTTGATTTTTGCAAGTCTGAGAGCATTTTTTTTTTTGAAATTTTTGTTGTTAATTTGTACTCGCAAAAATCGGACTGACAATTATGGACTTCAAAAAGAATTGGAATAGATGTCTTGAGATAATCCGCGCCAACATAGGCGAGGAGAAGTTCAACACGTGGTTTTCGGCGATTGTCCCCACGAAGTTTGTCGACAATAAGCTTTACCTTACAGTGCCCTCGCGTTTCTGCATGGAGATGCTTGAGGACCAGTTTTACAATATTCTTACGAAGTCGCTGAAGTCTGTTTTCGGTGCTGACGTACACCTTGAGTATGCCTATTATGTAAAGGCTGAGGACCCGGCTTCGAAAGTTCAGATTCAGAGTCCGAATCATTCGCATCTTCTCAAGAATAGGCTGGAGCAGTCGTTCAACAACTGTCCGGCAGAGAAGCGTGAGCAGATGTTTGACCCGCAGCTCAACGATTCTCTCAATTTCGAGAATTATTGTGTGGGCCGCAGCAATAAGCTCCCTTTCACAATAGCGGAGCATATTGCGAATCATCCTGAGAAGCCGGATTTCAACCCGTTCTTCCTATACGGAGCGGTCGGCGTAGGCAAAACTCACCTTATCCAGGCCATAGGTATACGTATCAAGGAGCGTAACCCTCGTGCCAAGGTGCTTTTCCTCACCATGCGTCAATTTCAGAACATGTATGCCAATGCTACGATCAAGCATGAGATTCCCAATTTCATATATTGGTTTCAGCAGATGGACTGCATCCTCTTTGACGACTTGCAGGAACTTTCCGGCAAGACAGGTACCGCAGAGGCTCTCTTCCCGATTTTCAATCATCTGCACCAGAACAATAAGAAATTGATCTTCACTTGCGACCGCCCTCCCATGGAACTCGACGGTATCGCCGACCGTCTTATCGACCGCTTCAAGTGGGGTATAACCGAGCCGCTCGAAGGTCCCGACTACGAGTTGCGCAAGCAGATTCTGAAGTTCAAGTGCGGCAAGAATGGTCTCGACCTTTCTGAAGACATTATAGACATGATAGCCAAGAGTTCCACCAAGTCAGTCCGTGAACTCGAAGGAATAGTGCTCGGTCTGCTTACAAGGGCTATCACCGACAACAGTCCGGTTACTCCTGAGCTTGCTCAAAAGGTTATCAGCCATGTGGTTAAGCCGGAGGTTAGAAAGACTGTCAATTTTGACATGATTGTGGAAAATACAGCCGATTTCTATCGCCTGAATCCGGATGCAATATTCAGCAAGAGCCGTCTGCGAGACATCGCAGATGCCCGCCAGATGATAATGTATCTGTGCAAGAAGCACACCGGCCTCTCATTCCCGGCAATCGGCTCCAAGCTGAATCGCTCACACGCAACAGTGCTCCACGGTGTAAATGCCGTAGAAGAACGCCTCGAGGTCTCCCCGGAACTCCGCGACGCTGTCTCAACAATCGAAAAAGCACTGATAGGATAGACCTACTACAAATAAGCATAACAAACAGCAGGGTGTATCAATTTTGATACACCCTGCTGTTTTGTGGCCGAAATGTTATTTCGTGATGTTGCATCGCGCACTGGGGGAAAGGAGGCGCCGCCGACGACCATAAGGTCCCCAAATCGCCCACTGATGTTTAGAAATTATATTTACGCGATGAAGTAAATTATCAGCGCAAAATAAATAGCTGCGGCAGGCATAGCCAATAAGAAGGAGTCTATGCGGTCAAGTATGCCGCCGTGACCCGGTATGAGCTTGCCGGAGTCCTTGATGTGCAGATTGCGTTTTATCATCGATTCCACAAGGTCGCCCCATGTGCCGAATATGCTTACGATTAATCCTAATCCCAACCATGTCCAAAGATTGGCATCAAGAATATTCATATTGAAAAAGTCATTGCAGAAGTAGTGAAACAATGCACTTGCTACAAGGCAAAACAGTAAACCTCCCACAAATCCTTCCCATGTCTTCTTGGGTGATATGCGCTCAAAGAGTTTGTGCCTTCCCATAAGTGAACCCACAAGAAAAGCCCCGGTGTCGTTAATCCATATCAGTATAAATATCAGCAAGATGAGCTTTGGACTCAAAATCCAAGAGGTGCCCACCATCAGCCCGATTGGCACTCCGATATAGAATTGACTCATGAATGAATACGAAAGGTCTGAGAGTGGCTTGTCGGAGTTGACGTAAAGCTGTTCTATCATCCTGCATATCATCAGAGCCAACCACAAGATCAGCGGGTATATAAGATAGCCGAGACTGAGAAACAAGCATCCCGCTATGTCGAGTATTATCACCGGTATGGTGCGTCGGGTAAGCTCCTTGCTGATTTTCGCAAATTCTATGCAGGCCAATATGGCAAATATACCTCCCAACAGCAACACTCCTTCCGGACCGAAAAGTGTGCAGCCTACTATTATAAGACAATATATAAGCCCGGATATAGTGCGGGTCAAAAGTTTCTTGAGATTCATGTCTTCGAAGTGTGATTATGCAAAATTAGCAAAAAAATCTGTATTACGGCCACACTTTTGTTTAAAAAACATGCGGCATCCAATTGAAAGGATGCCGCACGCTTCGTTATTATTCTATGTTTGTCAGAACTTACGCTTAATCGTCGTATGTCTCAAGTGTCAAGGCTGCAATCTTGAAGTTGTGGCCTTCCACAAATTTGATGATTGCATCGCGCTCGGGACTCTGCTGCACATCGGCTTTGCAACGCACCATAGCATTGAATGGCGAAGTGTTCGACTGATAAATGTGACGGTAGCACTTGGCGATGTCGTCGATGTGCTCCTCGGGGAATTTCCCCTTGCGCATTATGAAGGCGTTGACGCCGAAATATGCGATAGGGTTGTGGGCCATGATGGTGAACGGCGGCACGTTGTTGTTGACGCGGCAGCCACCTTTCACGAGCACCCATTCGCCCACATCGATTTTCTCGTGTACCAAAGAGCAGGACGACAGGATGGAGAAGTTGCCAATCTTGCATGAACCCGCAATCTTCACAGAGTTGCCGATTACCACCCAGCTCCCTATCTCGGTATCGTGGGCGATATGGCTCTGCGCCATTATGAACGAGTCGTTGCCTATGATGGTCTTGCCGTTGCGCACTATGCTCCGGTTGATTATCACATGCTCGCGTATCGTATTGTTGTCGCCAATCTGCACATAGCTCTCTTCCCCTTTCCAACGAAAGTCCTGAGGAGTGGCGGCTATGATGCAGCCGTCGTAAAAACGGTTGTTCTTGCCGATACGTGCGCCCGACATGATGCTTACATGCGGACCGATGATGCATCCGTCGCCAATCTCTGTGTTGCGGTCAACGTAAGCAAATGCCTCGATTGTGACATTGTCTCCGATTTTGGCTTCGGGGTGTACAAATGCCATGGGACTGATATTGTTCATAATTATTCGGGTATTAAGATTTTATATTAATTTGTGTTCTCAACGTCCTCCTCCCACTGCCTGATAGAGTGAGATGAGCGCTGACACTTTGTTGTGCCAGCAAGTAAGACTCGACATCTGGGCGCTGAGAAGGCTCGATTGTGCAGTCAGCACTTCAAGATAGGTGGTGCTTGTGTTGAGCATCAAGAGTTCCTGGGTATATTCTACAGATTTCTCCAGATTGTCTATCTGCTGCATCAGGCATTCGCGCTTCTCGGAGTTGAACCTGTATGTGGCAAGTGCGTCGCTCACCTCGGCGCTCGCGCTGAGCACCTTGGTCTCGAAGTCGTTCATTGCCTGAGCCTGCTTGGCCTTGGCCACCTCCAGGTTGGCGATGTTCTGTCCGCGTGAGAAGAGCGGTGCTACCAATGAGCCTGCAAGCTGCACGAACCATTTGCCGGGATTGGATACTAATGAGCCTAACAGGTTGGTGAAGCCTCCGTTTGACGATATGGTCAAGCTCGGATAGAAAGCTGCTCGCGCAGTGTTGGTCGAATAGTAGGCAGCGGCAAGGTTGCGCTCTGCTGCACGTACATCCGGACGAACTGCAAGATATGTCATGGGCACGCCCGACTGTATCGAGACAGGAAGCTCGAAGTTGAGATTGTCCGACACTTTCCACTCCTGCGGATATGTGTGCAGAAGAAGCGACATTGTGTTCTGAAGTTCATGTATCGAGTTCTTGAGGTCGGGTATAGAACCCATGATGCTCCAGTATTGAGCTGTGCTCTGCACCACGGCTGCTTCGTTGACCCTTCCGGCCTCTTTCATCAGCTTCATCGACTCCACCTGATCTTTCCAGATTTCAGATGTGCGCTCGGTGAGGGCGAGTTGCTGGTTGAGGAGCATAAGGCTGTAATAGCAGTTGGCCACTCCGCATATAATCTGCGATTGCACTGCCTGGCGGTAATCCTCCATCTGCTCCACTGCAACTTTGGCTCCTCGCTTGCGGTTGAGTATCTTGCCGAACACGTCGATTTCCCACGATATAGACATAGGTATCGTGTAGGTCCACGTGTCCATCTTCATATCACCATATTTAGCCGCGCCCCCGTTAGGGTTCAAGGCTACAGCCGGCAGATAGCTCAGCTTGGCTCCCTTGAGCTGTGCGCGGGCCATATCGATGTTTTTCACTGCATTGTCGAGGTCTTTGTTTTTCTCGAGGGCAGTGCTGATATATCCTTGAAGCACAGGGTCGGTAAATACTTCCTGCCACTTCAGAAACGGAAGTGATGTCGAGTCTTTCTCTGCCTGAAGCGACTCTTCATAGGTCTTGACATATGAGTTGTCGGTGGGCAGTTCATATTTCTTGTAGATGTTGCAGCTTGACAATGTCAATGCCAAGCCTGCAACAACTATATATTTGCTGATTTTCATTTTATTTTCTGGTGTTTATGTCGTGTGACGGACTCTTATCAATCGTGATGCCTGTTGTATTGTTCAAGCTCCGATGAGAGTTGGGAGTTGTCGGTGTCTGTCCACTTGAACGGTGTGATCTTCTCCTGGATTATCTGGAATGCGACAAACATGCCGGGCACCACAAGCACCTGGAGTATCATACCAATCAACATACCGCCGATTGCTCCGGTGCCGAGTGCGTTGTAACCGTTGGCACCTGCTCCTGTGGCAAACATCAATGGCAACAGACCGATAATCATGGCCAATGATGTCATGAGGATAGGACGCAGACGTGCTTTCGAACCAAGTATGGCCGCGTTGATGATGCTCACTCCTGTGCGTCGGCGCTCAAGAGCAAACTCTACGATAAGGATGGCATTCTTGGCCAACAGACCGATAAGCATGATAAGTGCAATCTGCAAGTAGATGTTGTTGTCGATTCCCATCATGCGGGCGAAGATGAATGTACCCATCAAACCGAACGGCACTGAGAGTATGACCGCAAACGGGATGATGTAACTCTCATACTGTGCCGACAGAAGCAGGTAGACAAACAGGAGCACGAGCGCAAACACATACGCTGTCTGCGAGCTTCCACTTTTTGCTTCCTCTCGCGTAAGACCTGAGTATTCGTAACCGAAGCCAACAGGGAGCGACTGTGCTGCCACCTCTTCGATTGCCTTGATGGCATCACCTGACGATACTCCCGGCGCCGGGCTACCGGTCACTGATATGGCCGTAAACATGTTGAAACGGTTGATCACGTCAGGACCATAGACTCGCTTCAGGCTCACGAAGTTATCGATCGGGGCCATGACGGCACCGTTGCGCACTTTCACCTGCTTCAATGTCTCGGGCGACACGCGAGCCTCGGGAGCTGCCTGCATCATCACGCGGTAGAGCTTACCGAATCGGTTGAAGTTCGATATGTACATACCGCCGTAGTAGGCCTGGAGCGTCTGGAGTATCTGATTCTGAGTAAGACCGGCTTTCTTTATCTTGGCAACGTCAAGCTCCACCATGTACTGCGGATAGTTGGGGTTGAACGTCGAGTATGCCATAGAAATCTCGGGGCGTGCATTCAGTGCACCGATGAAGCGCTGATACACCTGGAAGAAGTTGTTGATGTCACCGCCTGTCTTGTCCTGAAGCTTGATCTCAAAACCGTTGGTTGCCGAGTAACCCGAAATCATAGGGGGCTGGAAGAACATGACACGCGCATCCTTTATCTGCGAACATTTCTGCATCAGCTGCATAGATACCGCTGCAGCACTCTCGGTATTTTCATCACGCTCTTCCCAAGGTTTGAGCTTGATGATAAACGAACCGTAGGTGCTTCCCTGGCCGGCCACGAAGCTGTAACCGGTGATGGCGTTGCGGATATAGATTGCGGGTATAGTGCTGGCGATGCTGTCCACCTGATCCATGACTGCCTTGGTGCGTTCCATCGAAGTTGCCGGCGGCATGTCGATCACACCCATCAGTGTGCCTGTGTCCTCATTAGGCACAAGTGCAGTTGCCGTGGTCGACATAAGCCATACCAATACAGCTGTGGAGAGTGCCACAAGCCCGAAACCTGTCACTTTATGGTGTATAAACCATGATGCGCATTTCGTGTAGACATCGAGAAGCTTGTTAAACATACGGTTGAACGCATCGATAAAGCTCCTCTGGAACATGCCGATTACGCCCAGCAATGCCACAACTACTGCTATCGTGCTCAGAAGCACGTTTTCAAACTCATACCATCCCAGCACAAGGAATACCACTGCAGCCACAAGCAGTAAGGTGGTGACGATGGGTGGGAAGGAGAATCGTTTCTTATATGATTTAACCACCGCCTGGCCGGCTGCCTTGTAGGCATCCCCCATGCGCTTGCCGAGCGATTCCTCTTCTTCTCCCTCACTCTTATGGGGCTTCAGGAAGATGGCACAGAGTGCGGGCGATAGCGTAAGTGCGTTGATTGCCGAGAGGAAGATTGCCATAGCCATGGTCAAACCGAACTGACGGTAGAACACACCCGATGTCCCGCCCATGAACGACACGGGGATAAACACGAGCATCATGACCAGCGTGATGGAGACGAGCGCACCGGCTATGTCGTTCATGGCGTCGATAGAGGCCATTTTTGCCGACTTGTAGCCTTCGTCAAGCTTGGCGTGTACCGCCTCCACCACCACTATGGCGTCGTCGACCACAATTGCGATTGCAAGCACAAGTGCTGACAGTGTGAGCAAGTTGATGGTGAAGCCGAATATCTTCATCATAAAGAATGTACCGATCAAGGCCACCGGGATTGCAATCATAGGGATGATTGTGGAGCGGAAGTCCTGCAAGAAGATGAACACCACAAGGAACACCAGCGCGAATGCCTCCAGCAGGGTCTTGATAACCTCATGAATTGAAGCAAACAGGAACTGGTTCACATCCATAGTCGTCACAATCTTCAGACCCTCCGGACACTCTTTCTGGAATTTGTCAAGCTCTGCCTGGATGGTGTTGACCACCTCTGTTGCATTCGAACCTGCCGACTGCATCACCATTGCGGCTACACCGATGTGTCCGTTGGTGGTGGAGTGGAAGCCGTATGTGAGTCGTCCGAGTTCCACTGTGGCGACATCTTTGAGCTTGAGGATTTCGCCATTGGGAAGCGCCTTTATTATGATGTCTTCAAACTCTGACTCGTTCTGAAGACGTCCCTTATAGCGCATGGTGTATTGGAACGTCTGGTTGCCGTTCTCGCCAAACTGACCGGGTGCTGCCTCGATATTCTGCTCTGCCAAGGCTGCCGTAACATCGGTCGGCATAAGTGAGTACTGTGCCATGACATCAGGCTTGAGCCAGATACGCATGGAGTAGTCAGCACCCATCACCATTGCATCACCCACACCGGGCACACGCTTGATTACCGGTATGATGTTGATGGCCATGTAGTTCTCCACGAACTCCTCGCTGTATTTCGGGTCTTCGGCATATACGTTAAATACCATGAGCATCGATGACTGACGCTTCTGAGTGATCACACCGACCTGGTTTACCTCTGAAGGTAACTGGCTGGCAGCTTTTGCCACGCGGTTCTGCACATCCACCGCGGCCATGTCGGGGTCCATGCCGGCCTTGAAGTATACGCCGATTTCGGCCGAACCGGTGTTGGTGGCCGATGAATACATGTAGTCCATGTTTTCGGCACCATTTATCTGCTCCTCGAGTGGGGCAATCACGGAGTTGAGCACCGACTGTGCATTTGCACCCGTATAAGTGGTACGCACGCTGATTGTCGGTGGGGCAATATTTGGATATTGCTCTATTGGAAGCGTCGTCAGTCCCAAAATACCGAAAATCACGATAAATATCGAGATCACGGTGGCGAGTACCGGCCGCTTTATAAACGTTGATAAATTCATCTCCTTTATTTTATGTGTTTAGAGATTTTGTTGTTATTGGGGACTTTAAGTAATGAGTCATCTCATTGCTTAAATTTAAAATGACTCATTACTTATGACTTATTTCTTTGGTTTGATGGTCATATCATCTTTCACTGATATACCCACACCTTCGGTCACGATTACTTCTCCCGGCTCAAGTCCTGCCACCACTATGTAGTTCTGGCCGTCGTTCTCGTCGGCTACCTGGATGTTGCGAGATTTCACCTTGTTGCTGTCGTTCACCACGTAGACAAATTTCATGTCCTGCATCTCGAAGGTCGCTTTCTGGGGTACGAGCATGATGTTGTTGCGTGCCTGCGGCATAAGCACCTGGCCTGTGTTGCCGCTGTGGAGCATTCCGTCAGGGTTCGGGAAGATAGCCTTGGCTGTGGCACTGCCGGTGCTCGGGTCTATCACACCTGAGATTGAGATGATCTTACCCTTGTGTGCATATTCCTCTCCGTTGGCAAGCACCAACGAGACTGCCGGCATGAGCTTTATGGCTTCGTTGAGAGAACGTTTACCGTTATCGGTCATCGCAAGCAGGTCTTTCTCATTGAGTGAGATTGTGGCTCGCATGTCAGAATTGTTGGAAAGCACTGTCAGCAGTGACTGAGGTGTCACAAGCGAACCCTCACGATAGTCGATGCTGCCGACTACGCCTGACTCCGGAGCCTTGACCACTGCATACGACAGGTTCTTGCGTGCCGAAGTCAAGTTGGCCATTGCCTGACTGTATGATGCCTTGGCTGAATTGTATTGGTCCACCGATGTCTGATAAGCCGGCTGACTGATGATGTTCTTGTCAAGAAGCATCTTGTTGTTGTTCATATTGGTCTGTGCAGTGTTCACATTGGCCTGTGCCACTGCCACCGATGCCTGAGCTGCCTCTACTGCGGCCTGAAGCGACACCTGGTCGATGATGAAGAGTGTCTGGCCTTTGCCCACACGCTGTCCCTCCTCTACACACACTTTTGTCAGGAAACCCTGAATCTGCGGACGAATCTCAACATCATTCTCTCCCTCGAGCGTTGTCGGGAATGAGTTGTTCATCACCGAGTTTCCCTCACTGACGGTCAATACCGCAAGCTCCGGTGCCTGCTGTTGTTGCTGACCCTGGTCTTTACCCTTGCATGAGGGCAATAGCATCGCGATTGCCATAGCTGGCATTATCAAACCGCTAAGTTGCTTGATTGTCATGTTTTAACTTTTTTTATTGTTTTATATTTCTATGCAATTAGATATCCTAAATCCAAATAGGTTTATTATATGGGTTTGTTATAATGTTGTATTCAACCATCATTAACCACCATCAGGCAGCATATAAGTTATGGCACGTATCCTTATTAAGCCATAATTATATGTTGCAAAACATAATTTCACTGCAAAATTACTAAATTATAACGTAAATTGTGCCTTTTATGACATAGAAAGTCCGAAAAAGACCAATATTGCACCGTTTGTAAAACTATTTTTATATTTTCGGTTTTCAACCCCGATGAAATTTAAATTCAAAATTCAAAATTGACTTCGCGATGCCGAAATAAGCTGCATCGCGAACTGGGGGGGAGGAGGCGCCGCCGACGACCATAAAGAATATATTGTATAAAAAGAAAATTTTGGATAGTTAGAAAATCTTTATTAACTTTGGAAAAATCAGATATTATGCTCGAAATTACTCTAACCACACCATTGTCAAGGATTGTGATGCCCGACAAGCTCCGCTCCCGTCTGAACATACTAAAGTGCCGAACTTTCAGGGATGCTATGGAAACGGATCCCGACAAGTGGGAGAATGTAAGCGCAAAGGTCATCAATGCCATGAGGCGCTTTAAGAAGGACTATAACGACATTTATGTAAATCTCTTCGATGCTGAGGGTAACCCTATTGTTTTCCCGACATCTTCAAACAACTCTAAGCCGGTAGTTCAAGACGGTATGACCGCCATGAAAACCACATCTGCTTCGAGTTCTGACCGCCGTTTCTTCGTGGCCAATAATCTCTTGAATGCATACGTTGCATCCGGGCAAATGCCGTCAGAGAAGGAGGGTCTTGATGTCATGATGGCCAAGATAATGCGTGAAGCGGATGCCTTTATCAGGGCATATGATATGCCTGATATATCCGAGCCGCAGATTAATGAAACTCAGTCGGAGACTGAAGCCAATGTCAGACCGTCTGAATCAAAGCCAAGGAGAGGCCGTAAACCTAAAAGCGAAAGAGAAAAGAAAGGTGATAGAAAGACTTCGACAAGTGATGTGGAGACCCGAATATCACCGCGAACCGGCAAGCCCATGAGAAAGTATAATCGTAAACCGGCTAATCCGAGAACCAAGTTGAAAGCTAAGCTGAAAGCAGCTCCTGTCGATGTTGAAATAATTAAGCCCGGAGATGTGATTACGATTACGGAGTATTATGGTATTAAGGAACCGATATATAAAAAATTCAGACCGGGCGATAAGGTGACTGTAACTGAGGTAAAGGTGAAGCGTACCGGTCGCATTGAGGCCGAGGGCGTAATGGGCGAAAAGATGGCTACATTTGCTTCCGACCGTTATCGTTGGGTAGTCGAACATGATAATTCAACTGACATAACTGAACCTGCAAAGTGAATTCGTTTACTATTTTTGACTCTCTTTATGAGAGTTGGAAAAGCGTGTCGGTGTGTATGCCTAACGTCATGCCGACTACCAATGATGCACCTCCGGGCATGATTGACCTGAGTCCCGCCGAAGACCAACCTGAAGAGGTGGAGTGGAAACAGCGCCTCAAGGAGAGCCCGGCATGTCGCCGCAAGTTCAAGATATGGGAGGAGACTCAAGGCTGCTGCATATATTGCGGAAAGGGCATACCGGCTCCTGATTTTATCAATGGGGTCGACTCTGATATTGAGCATATTCTACCACAGGCTCTGGGTGGGAAGTCCGTGCTCGACAATCTTGTCTGCGCCTGTCGTGATTGCAACCGCACCAAGGGTGACCTCACGGCTATTGACTATATGCTCACACAATCTCCGGAAGTTCTATCGCGTTATATGATGAGATTGCGTCTGCTGGCCAATGCCAACATGATCAATGCTCGTAAATATCGTCTTCTCACTGTCACGAAGACTCTCATATCTGACGATTTAATCGATTGGTAGTAAAAGCCCGTTCGAGGTAGGGGAGAGGTTTGTTTTGCATATGTGAATATGAAAGTTATTCAATTTCTAAGAGACTGGACGCTTATAATAGCGATTCTTGCCGGCATAGCCGGTTATTTCCTGTTTGTCAACATCCCTTGGCTCGACTCTCTCCATGCTGCGGCTTACAGCACGGTGAAGGTGCTTCAACCAACTCTCATTTTTCTGATGCTATTCATCACGTTCTGCAATATCAATCCACATGATATCAGACCTTGCAAGTGGCACGCCTGGATGCTGTTGCTCCAATCCGCATTATTTGTAATAATAGGCCTTGTGCTCATTGCAATGCCACACAGTGGCTTACGGGTGGTGCTCGAGGGTGCCATGATATGTTTCATATGTCCTACAGCCACGGCTGCAGCGGTGGTGACTCGAAAACTCGGTGGACATATGGCACATATCACCACATACACCATTCTCATCAATATAGTGGCCTCGGTGCTTATTCCGGTCATGGTGCCCTTTGTGCATCCCAATCCTGATATCAATATGGTGACAGCATCCATCATGATTCTCGGTCAAGTGTTCCCTCTACTGCTTTTCCCTCTAATCCTCGCCATGCTCGTGCGGAAGCTATTGCCAAAGTTTCAGGGAGTCATAACATCAATGCCCAATCTCGCTTTCTACCTCTGGGCTTTCTCTCTTGCCATTGCCATCACGATGACGGTGAGAAGTATGGTGCACAGCACAGTGGCGCCATCTGCTCAATTGGGCCTCGTGCTTGTCTCGCTGCTCGCATGTATCTTGCAGTTCTGGCTCGGCCGGAAGCTCGGCATTGCATATCACGACAAGATTACCGCCGGTCAGGCGTTTGGCCAGAAAAATACCGTGTTCGCCATATGGCTCGGTTATACGTTCTTCTCTCCGGTAACCTCCATGGCCGGCGGGTTCTACAGCATTTGGCATAATATATACAATACTTGGCAAATTTATAGGCACGAACATCCCTCGCACCGTAAGCTGCATGACATGTCAAAAGTTTAGCAAAAGTTTAGCATATGAATATCTTATTAATAATAGTTTCCTTGATAGCTGGTTTGGCTATCGGATATCTGATTGCAACCTCACGCTTTTCTTCCCTAAAGCGCGACAACGCCGTCATGGCCACTCGTCTCGATGAGGCTGAGAAAAAACTTGCTGAAGCCCAATTGCGCTCAGCCGATGAACTGAAAAGGCTCGGCGACCAGAAGGAACGGCAATTCTCTATGATTCTAACCGAGAAGCAAACAGCCTTTGACAATGCTTTGAGAGAACGCGACGAGAATCACCGCAACGCTATTGCCGGTCTGGAACGTATTCACAATGCGGCCATGGATACTTTAAAGAAGCAGTTTGATGAAACTGTGGTGAAGTTGAAGACAGAACTCGAACTCCACACCTCCAACATGTTGAAGCAGCGTCAGTCTGAGTTTGAGGATTCAAGCAAGAAAACCCTTGAGGTCTTGACAGCCCCGCTCAATGATTCGCTGCGAGAGATGAAGCTTGCGGTGGCTGCAAATACGGAGAAGCATGCCCAGCTCGGTGGTCAACTCTCCGAAAACATAAAGCAGGTGATGATTCAGACTGATGCTACGCGCCGTAGTGCAGATCATCTCGCCAACGTGCTTCGTGCCGGTGCCAAGGTGCAGGGTAATTTTGGTGAGGTTATCTTAAGTGAACTGTTGCGTAATCAAGGCCTTGTAGAGGGACGCCATTTTGACACACAGTGTGTGCTGCAAGATGTCGACGGCTCCGCCATAATCTCAGAGACTGGCCACCGATTGCAGCCGGATCTCGTGGTTCATCTTGATGAAGAACGCGATGTGATAGTCGATGCCAAGGTGTCGCTCACCGCGTTTCTCGACTATGCCGACTCTGACGATGAAGATGTAAAAGCAGCTGCATTACAGAAGCATGTGGAGAGCATCGAACACCATGTTAAGGAGTTGGCTTCCAAAGGATATGCCGATTTCAAGGCACAGGGAAAAAGTTCGGTTGGCTTCGTTATTATGTTTGTGCCATATTCAGCGGCCTTGAGGCTTGCATTGCAGGCAAAACCTGCCCTATGGCGTAATGCCCTCGATAAGAACGTATACATTGCAGATGAGGAGTCACTATTTGCCGCTCTCAAAATCGTGTCGCTGACTTGGCGGCAGATGGATCAGGCCAAAAACCACGAACGCGTATACGAACTCGCCAACGAGATGGTAGACAGGGTACAGGCGTTCCTAATAAGTTTCATGGTAATCAAGGCTGGGCTGCAGACGGCCAATGCCTCATACGATGCAGCATTAAAGAAGCTCCAAGATTCAGGCCAAAGCATACCCGGCACATGTAAGAAGTTGATAAAGCTTGGTGCACGTTTGAACACAAAGCGCAAGAAAACACCGATGTCGCTGCTCCAGACCAATGATGAAGCGGATATAGACGAAACAGAAGAAACGCAGGCGCTCCCCGATGCTCAGCAACTGAAGCAAGAAGAAACCATGCAACAAGCCGCGGAGCCGACAGCAGCCTCACATCAAGCCACCAATACGGCAAGACCGTAAACCGGCGAACACCAACTAAAGGCGAAGTCAAACACATTGCATCGCGAACTGGGGGAAAGGAGGCGCCGCCGACGTATAATGTCAAAATAAAAACAGGCATAAACAATCAAAGCCAATAAAAAACAGTAGAAAAATTTTGCAATAAATAAAAAAAGCACTAAATTTGCAGTCGCTATCAAAAACGACCAAGGAAAGATGCCGGAGTGGTCGATCGGGGCGGTCTCGAAAACCGTTGTGCCTTTCAGGCACCCAGGGTTCGAATCCCTGTCTTTCCGCAACCCTCGGTACTGAATAAGTGCCGAAATCGCTTAAAGCCTCAGACTATCAGTTAGTTCTGAGGCTTTTCTGTATGCCTGCAATCAGCCCGTCTGCCACCCGTTTGCCACCCAAATGCACGACTTTTGCCAAATGCATTCTACCTATCAACTACCCAGTAACAAAAACTACAATTCGGTAGTGAAATAGTAGTAGAATCAATTACAACACATTGACAGTTAGTTAGATATTTGGTCAATAGTCTGCCAACAACTTGCCGCAAACTTGCAATTATTGCCCAATTTTGGTCATAAAGCAAGGTTTCAGAAGCTACTGGGTAACATAATGGTTGGTAATTATCGGAATATCAATTCATTATCAAAGTCCATCTATAAAGAAAGCAGTAACAAAGCTGGACATAGTTGGACAAACGGTAGCTGATAGGTAGTGATAAGTGAGACGCTTCATAAGCCTAAACATTGGCCATATGTTGGATATGGACACCAAGTCCAGCCCGGTGAACCATACCGTCGCGGAGTCCAGTTGACCGAAGCCCAAGCCGATGCACTTCTACGGAAAGACTACGCTAAATTCTGCTCCCTCTACGAGAAATACGGCAAAGACAAATACCTCCTCGCCGCCTTCGCATACAACTGTGGTCCCGGAGTAGTCAACAAATCCTGCGTCCTCCGCCTCCTCAAATCCGGCAACCGCAACATCTTCAAAGCCTACACCT
>CAJTYC010000036.1 GCA_910584185.1 uncultured Muribaculaceae bacterium | reverse complement strand
AGGACCCCAACATTAAAAGTGTTGTGCTCTACCAGCTGAGCTAGCGAATCATCGTTTTTGCCCTCGGTGTTCCCGAAAAGCGATGCAAAATTACAACTTTCTTTTCATTCTTGCAAATTTTTTTAAATCTTTTTTATCTTATTTTTAAACCTTGTATTGTAAACGTTATTGCAAAGTGTTGATATTTAGATGTATAGTGGAAGTCGTGAATGCCGGTGTTTGCCATGCCAAATTTTTTGATTATATTTGCGTGTTCAAATATCATAATCATCGCGTGTTGTTACATCATATCGCGTTCACAACGACATATCATGGATATATCTATAATAGTTCCTCTCTATAATGAAGCCGAGTCTCTGCCCGAGCTTACCGAATGGATTCAGCGTGTCATGGCCATGCATGGTTATTCTTACGAGATAATTTTCGTCAACGATGGCTCCACCGACAATAGCTTTGACGTAATCAAGAAACTTGCGATGCAGAATGCCGCCATCCATGCCGTGTCGTTCTCTCGCAATTATGGCAAGTCTCCGGCCCTCAACACCGGCTTCGCACGAGCCAAGGGCGACGTTGTGATTACCATGGATGCCGACTTGCAGGATTCTCCCGATGAGATCCCGGAGCTTTACCGCATGATCACCGAAGATGGCTATGACCTGGTGTCGGGCTGGAAGAAAAAGCGTTATGACCCGCTCTCCAAGACAATCCCAACGAAGCTTTTTAACGCCACCGCCCGCAAGGTGAGCGGCATAAACAACCTGCACGATTTCAACTGCGGTCTAAAGGCATACCGCCGCGAAGTGGTGAAGCATATCGAGGTGTATGGCGACATGCACCGTTACATACCATATTTGGCCAAGAACGCCGGCTACAAGAAGATAGGGGAGAAGGTGGTGCATCATCAGGCGCGCAAGTATGGTGTGTCGAAATTCGGTCTCGACCGATTCGTCAACGGCTATCTCGACCTGGCCACCTTGTGGTTCCAATCGAAATTCGGCATAAAGCCGATGCACATTTTCGGACTGTTGGGCTCGCTTATGTTCATCATCGGTTTCATCGCCGTGGTGACTGTGTTGATTATGAAGATAGTGTCGATGAACAGTGACACATATCACTTCTATCTCACGAAGTCTGTATATTTCTATCTCTCCATGGTCTTTATGGTGCTCGGTGTGCAATTCTTCTGCACGGGTTTTATCGGCGAACTGATAACCCGCAATTCTCCCGAGCGAAACAATTACTTGATTTCGGAAGAATTCTGAACCGGCGCGATGTTCAAACGAAGTTCATTAATATTTCCGGCGGCTGTTCTCGGCCTGTGTGTGGCCTCGTGTGCCGATACATGCAACGACAACCGCAATTCTTTGCCTCTCGCGGGCTTCTATCTGTCGGGCGCAGACAGCGTAAAGCATAGTATATCCGGCCTTGAGGTGGTCGGAGTAGGTCAGAGCGGCGACTCCCTGCTGTCGGCCTCCGATGTGTCGAAAGACCAACTCTATCTGCCGTTTCGCATTGATGCCGAAGAGACACAATATGTATTTGTGAAGAGAATGGGGGAGGTCGAGATTGCCGACACCGTGACCTTCTCATATAAGCGGACCCCTAAGTTCACAAGTGCCGCCTGTGGCGTGTACTATCTGTTTGGCATGCGCGAGATTAAATCGCAAGGCGTGCTGATTGATTCGGTGGTCTGCCCGAAAGGTTATATCGACAATGTCAATGTCGAAAACCTCCACATTTATTTCAACGACGCTATCCTCGATGTGCAATGAGCCGGACTCTCATATTTCTAATCATATTGCTCTCTCCACTGCTTATCACTGCCAAGGCGCAGGATGTGCCGACTGACTCCTTGCGCTCGGATGTCAGCGTAACAGTCCCTGACGACTCCGTCGCCAACCACGCTCCCGTCACGCCCTCCGGGCCGAAGTCAACGCCTGTCGACATTGATGATGCCAAGCCGGTCACCGTGCTTCACTATTACGACAAGCATGGCGAGCCGCTCGACGAACCGGTGATGTTCCTGGCAACGCTCGACACTGTGACGAAAGTCCGGTCGAAGCCTATCTACCCGGCATTCAATGGCGTTAACGTGGGCCTGAATTTCGGCGATGCTATTATGATGGCCTTCGGGCGCAGGTATGCCAGTTTTGATGTATGGGCCAACGTCTCCGTGTGGAACTGGCTTTTCCCCACCGTGGAGTTGGGCCTCGGTTATGCTAACGATTCGCCCAACAAGACCAACTACAAATACAGGGTGGACCCATCATTTTATGCTAAGATAGGGCTCGATTATAATTTTTTGTATAAGAGTAATCCTGACTATAAGGTGTTTGTCGGCTTCAGGGCCGGTTTCTCAAGTTTCAAGTACGCGCTGCGCGATGTCACCATATCGTCCGACTATTGGAATGAGACAGAACACCTCGACATTGATGGCCTTAAGGCAACTTGCTGGTATGGCGAGGCACTTGCCGGAGTGCAGGTGCGAATCTACAAGGGCTTTTCGCTCGGATGGTCCGCACGTTACCATTTCAAGTTCAACAATCCGGCCGACCGGGGCAATAAGCCTTGGTTTATTCCCGGCTACGGCGCCTCTTTCCCGCTTTCGCTAAATGTGTCGGCCATATGGACAATCCCCGGCAAGAGGCAGCCTAAAACCGAAATCGACAAAGCTGACGGCGAAGATGTCGGTGCAAAATAAATAAACAATACATGTCGAACAAAATGTTAAAAACGAACGTTGTTTGATGTAGAATTGTGAACAAAGATTAAAAGAATTACCGATGTCTAAAAACGAGGAACAGCTTAGCAAACACGAGGAGCAAAAAGAAGAGGTGGACGCTACGCCTAAGCCTGTGGCTAAACCTGCGTCTAAGAAACACCTCATAAAGCCTGCGTGGCTCCGCATCCCGCTCAAGGTGCTGATGTGGATTCTCATCGTGGTGCTGTTGCTGCCCGTGGCCCTCTACATACCGTTTGTGCAGGACTTCGCCGTGGATGTAGCCACCAAGATGGTGAAGGAGAAGACCGGCATGAATATAGGCATAGGCAAGCTGAGACTCTCTTTCCCGGTAGACCTGCATCTCAAGGATGTATATGTGGTGGAGGCTTCGGGCGACACCATGGTGCGTGCCGGTGAGGCTATCGCAGATGTCAAGCTCATGCCTTTGCTCAAGCTTGATGTGCGCCTCAACCGCTTGCAGCTCAACGATGGCTATTATCGCATGGTGGCCCCCGACTCATCGATGATTATGAAAATCAACGCGGGCTTCCTTGAAGTTGACGACAAGAGTTATGTCAACATCGGCACTTCGCTGATCGACCTCAACAAGGTGCGCCTCCGCGACGGCAGGCTCTCGCTCTATATGGATGTCTGGAAAGCTGCCGATACGCCGCAAGACACCACGACATCTACATCTGCCCCGTTCAAGATTCTTGCCAAGGACCTCGACATTGAGAATTTCTCATTCGGCATGTCGATGCTCCCTACCATCGACACGCTCAGTGTCGGCGTGAAGCATGTCGCCATTAAAGATGCAAAAGTGGATTTGGGTGAGAACCTGGTGCGCTGGAAGCTCGCCACAATATGTGGAGGCAACTTTACATATCTCACTCCCACAGCCGAATATATAAAGGCTCACCCGGCGCCTCCCTCCAAACCATCCACCGGTCCGCCAATGCGCATCATGGGCGACAGCATAGCCCTCGATTCGCTTCAGGCTTTGTATGGCGTGAAAGGCGCAAAGCCGCTCCCCGGTTTCGACCCTTCTTACCTTCAGTTTTCGGGTTTAGCCATAAGCCTGCGTAATTTCTACAACGAATCATCTACTGTGAGATTACCGCTCACTCGCCTTGCTGTGCGCGAACGCTGCGGTCTGAATATAATCAACGGCAAGGGCACCGTGGGCATTGATTCAGTTGGCCTTAATATAAATGGGCTTTCCGTGCGTACACCTTACACGGCAATTGAAGCCACCGCCAATGTGTCGTTTGCCATGATGTCGATGGATACCTCAGCACCCGTGCAGGTGCAGGCCAAGGGCCATATCGGCATGCCCGATGTGGAGGCATTCATGCCGGCTCTCAAAACATACACCTCCATGGTGCCGGCGCGCAAGCCGATAGATTTCAACGTGAAGGCTGTAGGCTCGTTGGCCGATATATTAATCGACAGGCTCGAAGTGGGCATGTCGGGTGTGATGTCGCTCAAAGCATCGGGTAAGGCTCGCAATGCGTTGGATTATAAGAAGATGGTGGCGAAGCTGAAATTTGACGGCTCTTTGTCCGACCCAACTCTCGCCGACAAGATTGCCCAGATTCCGGAGGTGAAGATTCCCGCATTTACGATCGTCGGCGAAGCCCAGGCCAATGGGCTGAATTATGGCGCAGATTTCATGCTGCGCAGCGATGCCGGAGATGTCAACGCCAAGGGGCATGTGGCTCTCACGCCTGAAAATTATGAGGCTGAAGTGGAAGCCATCGGCCTCGATGTGGCCCGGTTCGTGCCGCAAGCTGGTGTGGGCCGACTCACCGCTAATATCCAAGCCAAGGGACACGGCTTCAACCCTCTGAGCGGTGTGGCCGTTACCGATGCCATTGTCAATGTGGCGTCGGTGGAATACAATAAAAATTTGCTGCACGACATTCGTCTTGCTGCTAACCTGTCGGATGCGGGCAATCTGACGCTTCTGGCCTCATCGGCCAATCCCGGCCTCGATTTTGACCTGAACGGCAATGGTGTGATACGCGCCGATGATTATACATTCGATATAGCGGCCAATCTCCGCGATGTGAACCTGCAGCAGCTTGGCCTAATGGACAGCATTTGCTATGGCTCCGGCCAACTTACGCTTCAGGGCAATGCCCAGCCGGGGAAGTGGATATATGATGTCGCCCTCGATGCCTCGGCACTCGAATGGCACCTCCCGGGGCAGTATATACACCTGCCCGACGGCGTAGCGGCCAATTTAAAATCTGATTTCTCTGGCACCGATGTCAGCGTCAACTCCATGCTGACCTCTCTCGACTTCAGTAGTGATGCCGGATTGGAGAGGCTTATCAAGTCTCTCACTGCAGCAGCCGATATGGCCATGCGTCAGGTGGAACGTAAAAGTGTGGCAGTTGATTCAATAAGCAGTCTGTTGCCGCGATTCAATCTTGATGTGGCGGCTTCCGGCCGGGGACTCATGGGGCAGTTCCTTCAGCCTATGGGCATGGGTCTCGACACCCTCTCCGTGCAGCTCGCCAACGACTCTATCATCTCCGGCGATGTGAAGGCTCTGAACTATACGTCATCTTCGGTCAACCTTGACACCCTGACCCTCGCGCTGAATCAACGTGGCCGGTTGCTCGACTATAAGCTGCACCTCGGCAACCGCCGCGGCACGCTCGACGAGTTTGCCAAGGTTAACGTAAATGGTTATCTCGGCGAAAACCGCGTCAGCGCCTTCCTTAACCAATGGAACATTAAGGGAGACCAAGGCTATAGGATTGGTTTGACAGCCGCCATGCAAGATTCGGTGGTGACTGCCCACATCACGCCTCTGAAGTCCACGATAGCTTACATGCCCTGGACTTTCAATAACGACAACTTCGTAGACTTCAATCTCTATAACAAACGTATAGAGGCAAATCTGAAGGCGCAGAGTGCGGAGAGCAGCATCCTGGCCCGCACGCAGAAGGATGAGTCGGGAGGCGAGGAACTATATGTAAATATCGATAACGTACACATACAGGACTTCCTGAATATGTTTGCATTGGCCCCTAACATGAAGGGCGACCTCAATGCCGACATGCACGTGGACTATGAAGCCGGAAGGTTCTCCGGCAATGGCAGCGTGGGCCTCGATAACTTCATCTACGAAAAGACCAAGGTGGGGAGTTTCGACCTCGAACTGGATGCCGGATACGGTTTTGATGGCAACACAGAAGTGACAGCCGGCCTGCGTATCAATGGCGAAAAAGCCATGGCGGCATATGCAAGGCTGATTGCCGACGAGAAGGAGGGCATGAAGCCTGACTCTTTGGGATTGTCACTTACACGATTCCCATTGAAGGTTGCCAATCCATTCCTCGGTGAGATGGTGAGTCTTGCCGGATATGTCAATGGCGATCTCAACATGGAAGGCTCGTTTGCCAAGCCGGTGCTCAACGGTGCAATAGCGTTCGACTCTGTGTCGGCATATGTGCCTATGGCCGGCGCCAACCTGCAATTTCGCGAAGACAGACTCTCGGTGGTCGACAACGTGGTGACATTCCCCAACTTCAAGATTTTCGGCGCCAACCAGAACCCGTTGGTGTTTAACGGCACTGTCGATGCCAAGGATTTCTCCAACATCCTCTTTGACTTGACTGCCGATGCAGAGAATTTCCAGCTCGTCAAGAGCGACAGCCGGAGCAAGGCCGACCTGTTTGGCAAGGTGTTCCTGAATCTCGATGCTGCTGTCACCGGCCCGATGAACCGGCTCGACATAAATGCCTCGCTCAATATGCTCGGCTCGACCGATGCCACATATCGCCTGAATATGGAGCCGGCACAACTCACGGCCCAGAGCGACCAGGATGTGGTGAAGTTCGTTAATTTCAACGACACCGTGCAGGTGGCGGAGGCGGACACAATAGTGCAGTCACCGCTCAATATGCGCATAAATGCCAAGGTGGCAATATCGCCCGGCACACACCTCACAGTGCTCCTCTCGAACAATGGCACCGACAAGGTGGAGCTTAACCCCACAGCCAACCTCACATATTCGCAAAACTATATGGGCGACATGGCTCTCAACGGCACAGTGGTGCTCGGCAACGGTTACGCCCGATATGCTGTGCCGGTGATAGGGGAGAAGACGTTCACCTTCGACCCGGCAAGCTCCGTGCGCTTCAATGGCTCTGTAACCGACCCGGTGCTTAATATAATCGCCTCCGACGAGGTTAAGGCCAACGTGAAGAGCGGCGACAATTCGCGGCTCGTCAACTTCTTCGTGACTGCCAAGATCACAAATTCGCTCAACAATCTCCAGGCGGCCTTCGATCTCTCGACCAACGATGACCTCTCCATCCAGAACGAATTGCAGTCGATGAGTGCTGACCAACGTCAGACACAGGCCATGAACCTGCTGCTCTATGGGCAATATATGGGCCAGAACACCAAGGCAAATGCAGCAAGTGGCAACATGCTTTACAGTTTCCTCGAATCGCAACTTAATTCGTGGGCGGCCAAAAACATCAGGGGCGTGGACCTCTCGTTTGGAGTCAATCAATATGACAAGACCACCAACGGTGTCACCAACACAGAGACCAGCTATAGCTATCAGGTGTCCAAGACGCTGTTCAACAACCGGTTCAAGGTTCTCGTGGGTGGTAATTACTCCACCGATGCCGCCGACGATGAGATTGCCAACAACCTCATAAGCGACGTGGCTGTGGAATATGTGCTCAAGCAGACGCAGACCATGAACATGTCGGTGAAGCTCTTCCGTCATATCGGCTTCGAAAGTATACTTGAAGGTGAAATCACGGAGATGGGAGGCGCGTTCGTGTTCAAACGCAAGCTCGAAAACCTTAAGAGTCTGTTCAGATTCAGACGCAAAAAGAAGAAGAAAGATGATGCTGAGAATGTGACTCGCCAAGATGTGATGCTGAAACCGGATTCCACGGATACTCCCGAAGACTCCATAACCAAATAAATGGAAATGACGTTGAAACATATATTAAGGAAGCGTAAAAAAATAACTTGGGACACCTTGCTTGGTCTTTTCGGCGAGTTTGGTTTTCCCAAACAGTTACATAGTCCACTATGCGCCTTTATTGGGAAAATGTCGGTTGCCTTGATTGTGGTCTTGATGGCCTCATGCTCCACCACAAAGAAAATTCCTGAAGGCGAGGCTCTTTATAATGGCTTGAAGCTCGACATAAAGACTCCCGACAATAGTAAGGTGCCCGACGATATGAGGTCTGACTTGGTAAATTCAATCAATGTCAAGCCTAATAACCCATGGCCTCTGCTCAAACCATACAGACGCAATTTCTTCCCGCTCGGACTCTGGGTCTACAACAACTGGAATGACTCGGCAAAGGGGCTTAAAGGGTGGATTTACCGCAAGCTCGTGGCCGAACCCGTGCTTGTGAGTGATGTCCGCCCGGAGACCCGCGTCAAGATGCTCAAGACAATCCTCGACAACAACGGCTATTTCAATTCGAGTGCCTCTTACGAGATTGCCCCGCGCAAGAACCCCAAGATTGCCAATATCAACTATACGATACATTCGGGAAATCCCTATCTTATCGACACCGTGATGTATTTCAGCGAACCCGCTTCTCCCATAAAGTCTTTTATCGACTCGGTGGGACGCAAGAGCTCGTATCTTGTGAAGGGTGAAAGATTTTGCATCGACTCCTTGTCGGCCGAACGTGTGCGCATAGCCAATGCCATGCGCAATAGGGGGTACTATTATTTCCGGCCCGAATACATAGAGTTTCTTGCCGACAGTCTAATCACTCCCGAGAGGATTGCCCTCAAGTTCTCGCTCGCTGAGAATACCCCCAAACTTGCCTTGGTGCGTTATCGCACGGGCAATATATATACCACAGTGCTGCGTCGCAGCAACCGCAATGTCGGCACCCCCGACACCATGATGACGAGCAAGGGGCAGCTTGTGGTATACCGTCCTTCGCGATTGCGCAAGAATCTGATACCGAGCTGTATCGCATTCCGCAAGGGCCGTTATTTCTCGGTGCGTCAAATGGACCGCACGCAGACCCGACTCTCGCGCCTCGGCATTTTCAGCAATATAAATATTCAACCTGTCCCTGCCGACACGAGTGCCGCAAATCCAACTCTCGATGTCTACATCACCTGTCAGTTCGACCGGCCCATGGAGGCTTCGATTGAGGCGAATGTGACCTCAAAGTCTAACTCTTATATCGGGCCGGGACTCGTGTTCGGCATAACTCACAATAACGTGTTCGGCGGCGCGGAGCGTCTCAGCGTGCAACTCTCGGGCACTTATGAATGGCAGACCGGTCGCAACCGCAGTTCGGTGTTCAACAGTTATGAGTTCGGGCTTCAGGGTTCACTCGCGTTCCCGCGCATGCTTGCTCCCAATTTCATAAAGCGCACCCAGCGCGAACTCAATTGGACCACCATCACGCTGAGTGGCAATGTGCTAAATCGTCCGCATTATTTCCGCATGGCTGAAGTCGGTGCCGGGATATCTTACGAGTGGAATCATAACCGTTATGTCACCAACCAGTTCACCCCATTCAAGTTGACATATACGAAGCTGATGCGCACCACCCATGAGTTCGACTCCATTATGGCGGAAAACCCCGCCGTGGCGTTGAGTTTTGAGAGCCAGTTTATACCGGAGTTGAGCTACACCTACAATTACGACAAGTGGCTTGAACGCGAGCGTATCAACGGTTTCAACTTCTCTGCCACATTCAAGGAGGCCGGTAATCTCTTCTGGTGCCTGTGGCGTATGGCCGGTGTGAAGGGACGTAAAGAACTATTTGGCCTTCCGTTCTCACAGTTTGTCAAGGCTCAGGCTCAGCTTGTATACACCCGCAGGCTTGTGCGCGGTTCAGACCAATGGCTTGTGTCGAGAGTGCTTATAGGTGCCGAGCATGCCTATGGCAACTCTACCACCGTTCCATATGCAGAGCAATTCTATATCGGAGGAGCCAACTCCATAAGGGCATTCACCGTCCGTTCTCTTGGACCCGGTAGCTACAGGCCCGATCAAAAGGTCAAGAATGGTTATTTCGACCAGACCGGTACATTCAAGTTCGAGCTTAACACGGAGTATCGTTTCCCGATTTTCAGTGTTCTGCATGGTGCCGTCTTTGTGGATGCCGGTAATGTGTGGCTGCTCAAGGATGACCCCTTGCGTCCCGGCGGACAAATCAAGCCCAAGACCTTCCTCAAAGATATCGCTCTCGGCACCGGAGTAGGCCTGCGCGTTGACCTCGGCATGATGGTGATTCGTGGAGACCTTGGATATGGCCTTCACGCCCCTTATCGCACCGGCATAAACGGATACTGGAATATCGCGTTCAAGAAGGCTCTCGCTTTCCATCTCGCCATCGGCTATCCGTTCTGATAATACGGGTGTCAAGGCGAGACAAATTTGGTGTGAGATTGGAATATAAATCTGTGTTGCTATGAGGAGAATTTCGCGCGAGGAGAGGGTCGGTGCGCTTGTGCTTGCTGCTGTCGCTATTGCAGCTCTGGTTGGCGGCGTGTGGTGGCGGCATAAGTCCGCTGGCGACGTGCCTCCTCCGGCAGTAGTCTCCATTGTGGCAGCAGGTGATTCCACCGGCGCCGGAAGTGACGACGAGCGAGGCCGTCGGCACCGCGACGGTGATTATGACCGTAAGCAGGGCAAGGATGGTAAGCGGGGCAAGGATGGCAAGTGGGGCAAAAGTGTCAAGCAACGCAAGAACTCGCATGGCAATAGAAAGTCAGGGAACGGAAGCAAGCAAGACGACGATGCTTCTAAATCGAATAATTATCGTGATTTTCTAAAAGATACGATATCCACGCACCCAAAACGATAAAAAATATTGCCCAAATCATGTTGTAAAACATAAATATTTTGTAATTTTGCAACTGAAAAGCAATTACAATTCGAATTCATGCAGAATATTCGCAACATTGCCATCATAGCCCACGTGGACCATGGCAAAACTACGCTGGTCGACAAGATGCTGCTGGCCGGAAATTTGTTTCGTGATAACCAGACTACCGGCGAGCTGATTCTCGACAATAACGACCTCGAGCGTGAGAGAGGTATAACAATCCTCTCCAAAAATGTGTCAATCAATTATAAGGACACTAAAATCAACATTATAGATACTCCCGGACACGCTGACTTCGGTGGTGAAGTGGAGCGTGTGCTCAATATGGCAGATGGTTGCCTGCTCCTTGTGGACGCTTTTGAAGGCCCGATGCCCCAGACCCGCTTTGTGCTTCAGAAGGCCATAAGCATGGGTCTCAAGCCTGTGGTGGTGGTCAATAAGGTCGACAAACCGAATTGCCGCCCCGATGAGGTCAATGAGATGGTGTTCGACCTGATGTTCAATCTCGACGCCACTGAAGACCAGCTCGACTTCCCCACTATCTATGGCTCCGCTAAGCAGAACTGGATGAGCACCGACTGGCGTAAGCCTACCGACAATATCGCTCCGGTGCTTGATGCGATTCTCGAGTACATACCCGCTCCGAAGCGTATCGAGGGTGAGCCCCAGATGCTGATCACCAGCCTTGACTACAGCAATTATGTGGGCCGTATTGCAGTGGGCCGTGTGCATCGCGGCACTCTCCGCGAGGGCATGGAGGTGGGTCTCTGTAAGAAAGATGGTTCTGTGGTGCGTCAGAAAATCAAGGAACTCCACACTTTCGAGGGCATGGGACGCAAGAAGGTGCAGGAGGTGGAGAGTGGCGACATATGCGCTATCGTAGGTCTCGACAATTTCGAGATCGGCGACACCATCACGCTCTATGATAATCCGGAGCCTCTGCCCCGCATTGCCATTGACGAACCCACCATGTCGATGACTTTCTCCATCAATGACTCTCCGTTCTTCGGCAAGGATGGCAAGTTTGTCACTTCGCGCCATATCCAGGAGCGTCTCGACCGTGAGCTCGACAAGAACCTCGCCTTGCGCGTGGAGAAAGGCGACCGTGAGGATATGTGGCGCGTTTACGGACGTGGTGTGCTGCATTTGTCTATCCTCATCGAGACTATGCGCCGTGAGGGTTACGAACTTCAGGTTGGTCAGCCGCAGGTTATCATCAAGGAGATTGACGGTGTGAAGTGCGAGCCTGTCGAAGCTCTCAGCATCAATGTGCCTGAGGAATACAGCTCCAAGGTGATCGACCTCGTGACGCGCCGCAAGGGTGATATCCTCTCCATGAATACCCGCAATGACCGTATCGACATCGAATTCCAGATTCCGGCTCGCGGCATCATCGGACTCCGCAATAATATACTCACCGCCACTGCCGGTGAGGCTATCATGGCGCACCGCTTCCTCGAATATCAGCCTTGGAAGGGCGATATAGAGCGACGCACCAACGGCTCGCTCATAGCAATGGAGGGTGGCACTGCATATGCTTATGCACTCGACAAACTTCAGGATCGTGGCCGCTTCTTCATCTTCCCGCAGGAGGAAGTATATATTGGACAAGTAGTGGGTGAAAGCTCAAAAGACCGCGATATTCCTGTCAACGTGACCAAGTCAAAGAAGCTAACCAATATGCGTGCTTCCGGAGCTGATGAAAAGGCCAAGATTGTGCCTCCGGTGATATTCTCACTCGAGGAGTCTCTTGAATACATCAAGGAGGACGAATATGTAGAGGTGACTCCCAACCATCTTCGTCTACGCAAGATTATTCTCGATGAGAATGAACGCAAGCGTGCCAATCGGTAAATGACAAAACAAAGATGCGGCGCAATCCTCAAGATTGCGCCGCATCTTTGTTTATGTAATTGTTTTTAAACCAGTGCGAGCACTATGTCTTCGTCGTTCTCTGTGATAACGAGTTTGCCTTCGCGACCGAGCCAGCCTATGGCTGCCATCAGTTCATCTTTCTTAAGTTTGGTTGCTTTCTTCACACCCTTGAGGCCAAGCATACGTGTCTCAGAATTTTCAAGTGCTTTGTAAACTTCACCTGCCCAGGTGCCGATTGTTTCAATAGTCATTATTAAAAAATTTTAGTTAAACATTTATCATTTCGGCTGCAAATTTGGAAAATATTTTTAAATTTTCAAAATATTTCGTTGTTTATTTGCAGTTTATACTTTGCTTTTTGTAAAGAAGTGTAAAATAATGCATTTATTTAACTCCGCATTTTCATAAAATTGATTATTTCTTGATTTTATTAGTCATGCGGATTCGTATGTTTTATATTTTAACAATTTTGGAGTTGATTTTGTTAAAAGTATGTCATTTATTTTTGTAATTTTGCATTATGGCAAATATCAAACATAATAATACTCCGGAGGGTGATGGGGTAGTGGTGCGCAACACCGGCAGCAGTTATCAGGTGCGTCTCGACGATGGCCGCGAGGTGGCATGCCGAGTGAAGGGCAATTTTCGCATCAAGGGGATTCGCACCACCAATCCGGTGGCTGTGGGCGACCGTGTGTCGGTGAGCAAGGCTGCCGACGATGCCGACTACATCACTGCGGTGCAGCCCAGGCGAAATTATATAATTCGCCGCGCTTCCAACCTCTCCAAGGAGTCGCATATACTCGCAGCCAATCTTGACTTGGCAGCGCTTGTCATGTCGCTGCGCGACCCTGAGACTCCCACAACTTTTGTAGACCGTTTTCTGGCGACTGCTGAGGCTTATTCGGTGCCGGCGATGCTTATCTTCAATAAGAGTGATATTTGGGACGAAGATGACCGCGAACTCGCCGAGGGCCTGAAGATTCTTTATAACAGTATCGGCTATGAAGTGATGGAAGTCTCTTCTGTAACCGGTGAGGGAGTTCGGGAGCTTGAGGAAAAACTTGCCGGTAAAACCACGTTGCTGCTTGGCAATAGTGGTGTCGGCAAATCGTCGCTGATCAATGCCATGGTGCCGGGGGCTAATCTTAAGACCGGCAAAATTTCCGACATACATCATCAGGGCATGCACACCACAACTTTTTCGGAGATGGTGGACTTGCCGGGTGGGGGAGAGCTCATCGATGTGCCCGGAATCAGGGGGTTTGGCACAATCGATTTTGACCCCGCTGAGGTGTCGCATTTCTTCCCGGAGATTTTCAGGATATCGGCCGATTGCAAGTATGGCGACTGCAAGCATCTTGGCGAGCCGGGATGCGCGGTGCGCGACGCGGTGGCGAACCACTACATTTCCGAGAGCCGCTTCGCCTCATACCTCTCCATCCTCGACGAGATCCAGAACCCGGAGAAATACCGCAAACCCTTTTAGCAATATCTGGTCAATGTAAAAAACGGGTATTGTCGTCACCGGAGGCTCCTCACCCCCGGTGGCTTCGCATCGATAAGTGCGACGCGAAGCCACCGGTAGTGAGGAGCCTCCGGCGACGACAACCTGGATTAACATTTCAACCGAATATTTACATTGACTCGCAATACCGCAATCGCATTTACGGTATAGGTATAAAAATGAGAATGAGCCGCGGCTTTTAGGCTGCGGCTCATTCTTGTGTAGTGACAATCCTGAGGGATTATTTTTCTTTTTTTACGATGCGCTCTTTGATGCGGGCTTTCTTACCTGTGAGGTTACGGAGGTAATAAAGTTTGGCGCGACGCACCTTACCGTATTTGTTGACGGTGATTGACTCGATGAACGGAGACTCCATGGGGAAGATACGCTCCACGCCGATTCCGTCAGAAATCTTGCGTACAGTGAAACGCTTCTTGTCACCGCTGCCGTTGATCTTGATCACGATGCCGCGATACTGCTGGATACGCTCCTTGTTACCCTCTTTGATGCGATATGCTACTGTGATAGTGTCACCGGGGCCGAACTCATCGAAGTTCTTCTTGGGAGTGGCAAATGCCTGCTCTGCAATTTTAATTAAATCCATTGTATTTTAAATGTTTAGATTATCTCGCAATGTAAATAAGCTTCACTTGTCTTACCAGAGATTGCGAAACCGTCTGCAAAATTACAAAAAACATTTCACCTAAACAAATTTTTCGCAACTATCAACACGTTATTGTCGTCGTCAGCGCCTCCTCACCCCCAGTGCGCGATGCAGCCTATCATACCGGTAGTCAGCCACCCTGCAGAACAGGTTGCATCGCGCACCGGGGGAAAGGAGGCGCCGCCGACGTCACAAATCAGAGTTGATGCGCACAACACCGCAACGTAATAATACGGGCTACAAATGGGAACAATAAACTTTTGGAACGCGGAACGTGCCTTAGGCGCAGCATAACGCGGAACTAACGCGGAAATTTTTTATTTTTTGAGTTTTCGAGCTGTATCAATCTTGAAAATGAACGCAAGTGGGCTCTCGGGCGCGGCCCTCAATGCATTGCGGAACGCAAGCGGAATCCTGACGAGAACCTGACAAGAAGATGCTGTTGAAACCGCGATGTTGATGCCACGATGTTGATGCCACGATGTTGATGCCGCGTCAGGCTTCCGCTTGCGTTCCGCGACACATAGAGGGCAAAGCCCGAATTTCCGCCTACGTTCAGACAATAGTATGTCTACGTTCAGATAAAAGTTAAGACGAGGGCTTGAAAATAAAAAATTTCCGCGAAAGTTCCGCGCCCCTCATGCGCCAAAGGCGCGTTCCGCGTTCCAAAAATTTTTAAAGTTCCAACCACCCCAATCCATAAAGGAATTGGCGATTATTGTCGTCGGCGGCGCCTCCTCACCCCCAGTGCGCGATGCAGCATGTCAGACCGGTTGTCAGCCACCCGGCATAACAGGTTGCATCGCGCACCGGGGGAAAGGAGGCGCCGCCGACGTTGAGGTGATGTATAACCCAAGTTTCAAGAGTTATAAAACCTTATTTTTTATTTAGACAACCGTACAATGAAAAATTTTTCGTACCTTTGCGTTGATGTATCCTTTTACTCTTAAAATAGGGGGCGAGTTGCGCACATGGACGCGCCCCGTAGTGATGGGCATAATCAATGTTACGCCCGACAGCTTCTATGCGGCCAGCCGTCGCGACGCCGACGGCGCAGCACTCCAGGCAGCCGCCATGGTGCAGGCCGGCTGCGATATAATTGACTTAGGTGGCTACTCCTCACGCCCCGGCGCCGCCGACGTAACCCCGGAAGAGGAAAGCGCCCGCCTGCTGCCGGCTATAAAGACCATCCGCGATGCCGTAGGCGATGCCGTGCCCCTCTCTATCGACACTTTCCGCGCTTCAGTGGCAGAGGCCTGTGTGGCCGCCGGTGCCGATATCATCAACGATATCTCCGGCGGAGACCTTGATGATGACATGTTCGACACCGTGGCCCGTCTCCGCGTGCCATACATACTGATGCACACTCGCAGCAACCCCGCAGACATGCAGAGCCATACACAATATGAAGATGTCACAGCAGAAGTGGTGCGCGACCTCGCTTTCAAGATTGACCGGCTCAGACAGCTGGGAGTGGCCGACGTCATTGCCGACCCCGGTTTCGGATTCGCAAAGACGCTCGACCAGAACTACGAACTGATGGCAAACCTGATGGCATTCAAGGCCCTGCACTGCCCACTGCTCGTAGGTATATCACGAAAGTCGATGATTTACAAGGAACTCGGACTCACACCGCAAGAGTCGCTTAACGCCACAACAGCCCTCCATATGGCAGCATTGATCAATGGCGCCGACATACTCCGCGTGCACGACGTAAAGGAAGCCGTAGAGACAGTGCGGATTTACGAGGCCCTGCAGCGCAACTCCTCACCAGAGCAAAGGATCATCTCGGAGGCCGACAAAGACGAGGCCAAACGCAATATGATGATATGATAGAATTCGGTATAAAAGATATTGTCGACATACTGATAGTGGCAGTGATGCTCTACTATCTCTATCGACTCATGAAAAGCAGCGGCACTCTCTCGCTCTTCTACGGTGTGCTCGCCTTTATCGTGATATGGGTGGTGGCCTACGAGCTTTTCGACCTTCGCCTCACCGGCACAATCGTCGATAAGTTCATGAGCATCGGTCTGATAATCCTCGTTATCTTATTTCAGGACCAGATCAAGCGTGTGCTAATCGACATAGGCGCAAGGGGTAACCTCCGCAATTTCATGAGGCTCTTCAAGCACAATAAGGGAGACGACAGCAATCATGCTAACATCATGGCTGTGGTATACGCCTGCATGTCAATGTCGAAGTCGAAGACCGGCGCACTGATCGTGTTCCAGCGCAAGGTGCCGCTGACCGACTATGAGAAGACCGGCGACATAATAGATGCCGATGTAAATGCGCGACTCATAGAAAATATCTTTTTCAAGAACTCACCGCTCCACGACGGTGCAATGATTATTGCCGGCAAACGAATCAAGTCGGTGGGATGCATCCTGCCCGTAAGCCATGACATGAACATACCCAAAAATCTCGGCTTGCGTCACAGGGCAGCCTTGGGCATGAGCCAGCAGACCGATGCTCTGTGTATCATAGTCAGTGAGGAAACCGGTAATATATCGGTGGCCCGGATGGGAAAAATCAAGGTGAAAATCACCGCCCCCGAACTCGAACATATAATCAGCGAGGAACTGTAAGACGGGGTGGGGGGCAATCTGCCGAAAAGTGCAAGCCCGATGTCAATTCATCAGCTCGCCTATCGAACAGCCGAGGTTGAGCATCACCGACGACACTGATTTGTGGGGCATGGCGTAAGCGGCGCCCACATAAAAGCCTCTGGTCTTGAAGCCAGCCCCTATGGAGAAACCCGACAGGAATGTATTGTTGAACGATGTCATGTCGCTGTGGGTCTTGTAGTTGTAAGCAAGGTCAATATAGAATTTTTCGCTCGGTTGGTATTGCAGACCGAACACGAGGTGGCGAAACAGATTGCTCATGAAGCTCCGCTTCTCCTTGAGCACCTCATCTTCCGAATCCTTATTGTATGAATAGTAGGGTATATTCCAGCGAGTTAGGTTGTTGGCCGTTATGCTGATCTGGAATGGCGACGAGCCTATCGACTGCATGTATCCGATCTGTATGTCAAACGGAAGTCGCACATAGCGGTCGCTGAAACGCTTCACCTGGCCACCCATGTTCTTGAGCACCACCGAAAACGACAGGTCTTTCTCATCGTCATAATAATTCACACCGAGGTCGGCCGCAATCGCGAATGCCTCATGCCGTTCGTAGCCGCTGTAAATCATCTTGATAGATGCTCCGCCTCGCCAGCGCGACGTGATGTCGCGTGCGTAGTAGCCCTCTATTATCACATCGTTGGGAGAGAAACTGCCGGTCGGCGTGCCGAACTCGTCATAGCCGTCAAAGGTGCCATAATTCAGATAGCGCAGGCCGATGCCCCAGCCGCTATGCTCGCCGGCTGCGGTGCCGAATCTGAACCCGGCGAAGTTGCCCGAACTCATATAATACATATAGCTCACTGCCGCCTGCATGTCAAGTTCCGGGCCGATCAGGGCCGGGTTCTGGTCGGCAAGCGTCACATCATCGTCTATCACGGTGATGTTGTTGCCTCCAAGTCCGAACACATGCGATGACATGGGTATATTCAAGAAGCTATAGCCATCCGACTGGGCCGACATCGTCATCGCGAACATCGGGAGGGCTGACAGGGCAATCGATATGATGCGTTTCGAAAGTATCATCTCTCATATAACGTCGCATTACTCATTCTATTATAATTCAGCGTTAGCAAGCACTCCAGAATTAGGCAAATAAAGGCAAATAAAGCCAAAAAGCCAAAAAGCCAAGATATGACTATGCCCACGTCAGGCTTCCGCCTGCGTTCCGCGAAAGTTCCGCGCTACTCATGCGCCAAAGGCGCGTTCCGCGTTCCAAAAATTTTATAAGTTTCAAAAAATATAGGTTCCAAAAAGTCTAATTTTCCCATTACACTCCTAATTTAGTGATAGAACTGTAACGGTATTGTAATTTGCAACATAAATTAACTATTATTAAACATATATTCGTTGTGTATCTGAGCGAAAGCATTTAAATTTGCAGCTGTAAGCAAAATAAGAGCCATCTCATAAAAATTAGCTCTAAGCTTCAATAACAACTTCAAGCAGCCTCTTGGGCAGGACCAATGTAAAAATTTAAGCATGACACCAAGGTTCCTCTATATATTTTTTTCTTTAGGACTCGCCGGCGCAGTCTCAGTGAGTGCTAATGCTCAGACTTGCAGAGTCAATATCGGCAGCTCTCATCCGGGATGCATCAATTATATAGAAGTGTATGAATATGACTATGTCACCGACAAACCGAGTTTCCCCGGCGGCGACGGGTCTCTGATGAAATTCATCAACAGCCACCGCGAATATCCCAAAAAAGCATACGATAGGGGTGTGCAAGGCCGCGTGACATGCTCTTTCGTCGTGAATACCGACGGCTCAGTAAGCCATATCACAGTGCTGCGAGGAGTCGAACCCTCGCTCAACAAGGAAGCCATACGAGTGCTCAGCAGCATGCCCGAATGGACGCCCGGCCGCCTCGACGGCAAGCCCGTCCCCACCCGCGTGGTTTGGTCAGTCCCCTTCCGCAAGTGATTATGCAAGTGATTCCGTGAGTGATTCCGTGAGTGATTCTTTGTGCGATTGCTGAATTTTTGTTAATTTTGCATTCAATTGGTGAATGTTGAGTATTGCCGTAAATATTTCAACTTCCCCAATTGTTTATCCTATTGAGCAGTTGCGCACTTTTGTTGCGTTCGCTCTTTTCAAGTTTCGGTAATTTACAACATACAAGAAAGATATAAAAATGTCAAAAAAAGCATTGCTCATTATCCTTGACGGATATGGTCTGGGCGACCACAAGAAAGATGATGCCATCTTCAACACGCCCACTCCCTATATGGACTCCCTCTTCAAGAACTATCCCCACTCGCAGCTCCAGGCTTGCGGCGAGGATGTAGGTCTGCCCGACGGCCAGATGGGTAACTCGGAAGTGGGTCACCTCAACATCGGTGCCGGCCGCATCGTATATCAGGACCTCGTGAAAATCAACCGAGCCATTGCCGACGGCTCTTTCCGTACAAACCCCGAGGTGGTCGAGGCTTTCTCATATGCCCGCGACCATAATGTGCCTATCCATTTCATGGGCCTCTGCTCTGCCGGCGGCGTACACTCTTCGCTCAACCATCTCTATGCTCTCTGCGACACTGCAAAAGATTACAACCTCGACAAGGTATACATCCACGCATTCATGGATGGTCGTGACACCGACCCCAAGAGCGGCGCCGGATTCCTCGGCGAGATTGAGGAACATTGCAGCAAGAGCGCCGGCACAATCGCCTCTGTGATTGGCCGCTACTATGCAATGGACCGCGACAAACGTTGGGAACGACTCAAGGAGGCTTACAACCTGCTCGTATATGGCGAGGGCAAGCACTCCGACAACATGGTGAAGGCCGTGGAAGAATCATATGCCGAAGGTGTAACCGACGAGTTCATCAAGCCGATAGTCAATACTACCGTCGATGGCCGCATCGGTGCCGGCCACGTGGTGATCTTCTTCAACTACCGCAACGACCGTGCCAAGGAACTTACCACAGTGCTTACACAGCACTCCGAGGATGGCATGAACCCGATTCCCGACCTCCAGTATTACTGCATGACTCCCTACGATGATTCGTTCAAGGGTGTGAAGATTCTCTTCAACAAGTCTGATGTGCCTATGACCCTCGCCGAGTATCTCTCTGACAAGGGCAAGAAGCAGCTCCACATAGCCGAGACCGAGAAGTATGCTCACGTCACTTTCTTCTTCAACGGCGGTCGGGAGGCCCCGTTTGCCGGTGAAGACCGCATTCTCGTGCCTTCACCCAAGGTGGCAACTTACGACCTCCAGCCGGAGATGAGCGCCCCCGAGGTTACGGAGAAGCTCGTAGGTGCAATCGACTCTGACAAGTATGACTTCATAGTGGTCAACTTCGCCAATGGCGACATGGTGGGTCACACCGGTGTGTATGAGGCCATTGAGAAAGCCGTGGCCACTCTCGACAAGTGCGTGGAGAAGGTGGTCGAGGCTGCCAAGGCTCATGGCTACGAGACCATCATCATAGCCGACCACGGCAATGCCGACCATGCTATCAATGAGGATGGCACCCCCAACACTGCACACTCGCTCAACCCTGTGCCTTTCATCTACATCGGCTCCAACCCGAAGGCCGAAGTGGAGAACGGTCGCCTCGCCGACGTGGCTCCCTCGCTCCTTAAGCTCATGGAGTTGCCTCAGCCTGCCGAGATGACCGGCAAGGTGCTTATCAAGTGATCGAAATGAAAAATATACTCTTAATCATGGCTCTGTGCGCTTGCCTACCGGCGGCCGCACAGAGCCTTGTGCTTTTGCACACCAACGACACACATTCAAATATCGAACCTGACGCCAACGGCGTGGGCGGCATACTGCCACGCAAGGCGATTATCGACTCCGTGCGAAAGGCCGAAAAGAATGTGTTTCTCATTGATGCCGGCGACATGGTGCAGGGCACCCTATATTTCAAATTTTTCAAGGGTGACGTGGAGTATCCGCTGTTCAATATGATGGATTATGATATCCGCATTCTCGGCAACCATGAGTTTGACAATGGCCTCGACGAACTCGCCAAGTATTGGAAAAACGTTAAGGCTAACCGGCTCTCTGCCAATTATGATTTCTCCGGCACCCCGGCCAAAGGTCTTTTCTCTCCATACGTCATAAAGAAGGTAGGCAAGAAAAAGGTCGGCTTTCTCGGCATAAACGTGGACCCGGCAAGCCTTATCTCCGAGGAGAACTATAAGGGCATGAAGTTCCTGCCGGTAATCGAGACTGCCAACCGCACGGCTGCCGAACTGAAGAAGAGAGGTTGCGACCTCATAGTGGCGGTGACACATATCGGTTACGATGTCTTGAATAAGGTGGATGATGTGGAGCTTGCTCGTAATAGCAAGGATATCGACATAATAATCGGTGGACATTCTCACACGTTTGTTGACCCTTCCACCCCAGATAAGACTCCCTATTGGATCAAGAATGCCGCCGGGCGCGATGTGCTTGTGGCCCAGACCGGCAAGTATGGCAAGAATGTGGGTTACATAAAACTCGACCTAGACAATTTCGCCGACCGCAATATTGACTACGAATACATACCCGTGACCGACCGTTTCTCTCCCGATGCGTACGACAAGGAGATGCAGGCTTTCCTCGCCCCTTACAAGCACCGTGTCGACTCGGTCAATTCACGTGTGATTGGCTATTCGCTCCATGAGATGCGCAATGGCACCTCTACCGGTGCATTCCCCAATTGGTCGGGCGATTTCGGCGCGTATTACGGACGCCACATTGCCGACAGCCTGCGCAGCGTGGGCGTAAACGTGGCCGATGTCGATTTCGGCATTATGAATGTCGGCGGCATACGACAGACCTTCCCGGCCGGAGATGTCACCGAAGGGCTTGTGCTCTCCACTTTCCCGTTTTCCAATCGCATGAGGTTGATTGAGATAGCCGGTTCCGACCTGATAGAGACCATGAAGATTGTGGCTCCGAAGGGAGGGGAGGCCGTGAGCGGTGAAGTGCGCGTGGTGACGGATGCCGACGGCAATTACGAGCAGATGTACATAAACGGCGCGGAAGTGCGGCCCGACCGCAACTATGTAGTGGCGACAATCGACTATGTGGCCGAGGGCAACGACGACATGACCCCGATGAAACGTCACCGCGAAATCTGGCGCGACGACAAGGAAGTGAGCGTCCGAATACTCCAATACATCTACGACCTGACAGCCAAGGGCCTCCCGATAGCCGCCGACCCCAACCCCCGCTTCCTCAAAAATGTCCGCCTCGACATAAACTAAAAATATAATGAGTCGCGGCTCCTTACATAGCATATTTCTTATCATCGTCGTGCAGATGATGTTGATATGCTGTGCGCCTAAGACGGAGAAGGAATCTGTTGAGGAGTTGGCAACTGAAACTTCCGACCTCACGGAGTCGGCCCGGCGGTGGGCTGACTCCGTGTGTGGTAAGTTGACGTTGCGGCAGAAGGTGGCGCAGCTTTTCATGCCGGCACTTTATGCCTCCTCCGATTTGTGGACATCGCGTCTCATCAGGCAGTATGCCGACAGTTGCATCGGTGGGGTGGTGCTGCTCAAGGGTGATTCTGCCGGCGTGGCGCATCTCGCTGAAATCTTGGAAACCAAATCAGAGGTGCCCCCTTTGGTATCAATCGATGCGGAGTGGGGACTTGCCATGCGCCTTGTTGATGCGCCGGAGTTTCCGCGCAACGACAACATCAGTAATGAGACCGACGAGAACCTGATGTTCGATTATGGCCGCGAACTGGCTCGCGAGTGCCGTCTCTTGGGCATAAACATGGTGCTCGGCCCGGTGCTTGATGTTACCGACGGCTCCGACTTCATGCGTCGCCGCTCTCTCGGCAATGACCCGCATCGTGTGGCCGACCTCTCTGTGGCTTATGCCCGAGGCCTCGAGTCGGGCAACGTGGTGAGCGTGGCGAAGCATTTCCCCGGCCACGGCTCGGTGAGCGTCGACTCGCACCATGGCATGGGGGTGATCAACCGTAGCCTGCACGAAATGGATTCGGTAGACCTCTATCCATACAAGCGATGGGTGGAGCAGGGACTCACCGGCATTATGATCGGACACCTCGCTGTGCCGTCAATCGACTCAGACATGCGCCCTGCCGCAGTGTCGCCCACCGTAATCAGAGACCTGCTGCGCGACGACATGCACTTTAACGGCCTCGTGCTGACCGACGCACTAAATATGGAAGGCGCAAACGGCTATACCTCTGTCGATGCCATAAAGGCAGGTGCCGACATAGTGCTCGCCCCAAATAAGACATTCGTGGAGATACAGAGGGTAGTGGCGGCCGTGCAAGAAGGCAAGTTGAGCGAAAATGAAATCAACAATCACGTAAGAAGAATCCTATTCTACAAATTTCTGCTGACAGGAGGCGGAAAAAGTGAGAACCAGACCGAAGAAAAAAGAATAGAAATAGGCCTGCGAATCCCAACAACCGACTCAATTGCAAAACAACTGTTGAATAAGGATTAGCGCGAAGCAAAAATTAAAAATTAAAAATAAACTCCCCCGCAGGGCCCTGCGGAGGAGTTTATTTTTAAATCCGTTAGGATTTTTACTTCGATGACATGTGGTCAGATACTGTGAGTTCCACACGTCCTTTGGCACGACGGCGAGCGAGAACCTTGCGGCCATTCTTTGTAGCCATTCTCAAACGAAATCCGTGCTTGTTGATTCTTCTGCGTCTTGAGGGTTGAAAAGTCCTTTTCATTTTGTATT
>CAJTYC010000035.1 GCA_910584185.1 uncultured Muribaculaceae bacterium | reverse complement strand
TGGTATCCAAGATAGCAAGAAGAAATAAAATCAAAACCCGCATCCGCGGTAAAATATCAGGCACTGCCACACGCCCCCGCATGAGCGTGTTCCGCAGCAACAAGGCCATCTATGTGCAGGTGATTGACGACCTCGCAGGCAACACTATCGCTGCAGCTTCGTCAAAGGGCATCGAGGGTGGCACTAAGTCTGAAATCGCCGCCAAGGTAGGCGAAGAGATCGCTAAGAAAGTGATTGAGAAAGGCGTTAGCGAAGTCGTGTTCGACCGTAACGGTTATCTCTATCACGGACGTGTTAAATCACTGGCCGATGCAGCCCGCAAGGGAGGTCTTAAATTTTAATAGGAATCATGGCAAAAAACAATAAGGTAAAGTCAACCAATGATCTTGATCTTCAGGATCGCCTTGTGGCCATCAACCGTGTGACCAAAGTGACCAAGGGTGGTCGCGCCTTCAGCTTCGCCGCAATCGTTGTGGTGGGTAACGGCGACGGTATCATCGGCTGGGGTCTCGGCAAAGCAAACGAGGTAACGGCAGCTATCGCCAAGGGCGTTGAGACTGCCAAGAAGAATCTCATCAAGGTGCCCGTGCACAAGGGTACAATCCCCCACGAGGTGGCTGCCAAGTTCGGTGGCTCACGCATCTTCCTCAAGCCCGCTTCTGAGGGTACCGGAGTAAAGGCCGGTGGTGCTATGCGTGCAGTGCTCGAGAGCGTGGGTGTGCGCGACGTGCTCGCCAAGTCAAAAGGTTCTTCCAACCCCCACAACCTTGTCAAGGCTACTATCGCCGCTCTCGGTGAGCTCCGCAGCCCCGCCCAGGTGGCTCAGAACCGCGCTGTGAGTGTCGAAAAAGTGTTTAACGGCAAATAATCTTACGAAATGGCAAATATTCAAATCACTCAGATCAAAAGCCGTATAAACGCGCCCAAGGTGCAGAAGGCTACTCTCGACGCGCTCGGCATCCACAAAATGAACCACTCTGTCGTAAAAGACGACACCGCTGACATCCTCGGCATGGTAAAAAGAGTGCATCATCTTGTTAAAGTGACTAAACTTTAAATTGCAGACTTTAGAAATGGAATTACATAATTTACAGCCTGCCGTTGGCAGCAACAAGAAAACCAAACGCATCGGTCGTGGCACAGGCTCCGGTTACGGCGGCACTTCTACCCGCGGTCACAAGGGCGCCAAGTCTCGTTCGGGCTACAAGCACAAGGTAGGTTTCGAGGGTGGTCAGATGCCTCTCCAGCGCCGCGTGCCTAAGTTCGGTTTCAAGAACATCAACCGTGTGGAGTATAAGGCTATCAACCTTGACGCTCTCGAGGCTCTCGCAGCCGCAGGCGCCACTAAGGTGACTGTCGAAGACCTCCGCAACGCCGGTCTTGCACCCAAGAAAATCGGTGTCAAGATCCTCGGCAACGGTTCGCTGACTCACGCCCTTGAGGTTGAGGCTAACGCCTTCTCAAAGGCTGCTGAAGCTGCCATCACTGCTGCCGGCGGTTCTATTGTCAAAAAATAACCTGACCTAAAATGGGATTTACTAAAACAATAAAAAATATCTGGAGCGTAGAGGATCTCCGCAAACGCATTGGCATCACGCTGCTGCTCGTGATCATCTATCGCTTCGGGTGCTACGTGGTCTTGCCGGGTATCAATCCCGACGAACTGCTTGCACTTAAGAATTTCACTGCCGACGGGTTGATGCAGCTGCTCGACATGTTCTCGGGCGGTGCCTTCTCTCAGGCTTCCATTTTCGCACTCGGTATCATGCCATACATCACGGCCTCGATCGTGATTCAGCTTCTCGGCATGGTGCTCCCCGCATTCCAAAAGATGCAGCGTGAGGGCGAAAGCGGAAGAATGAAGCTCAACCAGTACACCCGTTATCTCACAGTGCTGATTCTTCTGCTGCAGGGTCCGGCATATCTGATGAATCTCAAGTATCAGGTGCAGGCTGCCGGTGGCCACGTGGAATTAGGTTTCTGGACTATCGTCTTCATGACGGTAGTGCTCGCTGCCGGCTCCATGTTCATCATGTGGCTCGGCGAACGTATCGACCAGAAAGGTGTCGGTAACGGTATCTCGTTCATCATCCTCATCGGTATCATCGCACGCCTCCCCGAGGCTTTCGTGCAGGAGTTTACCGGCCGTCTGATGAACTCACAGGGTGGTGGCCTCGTGCTCTTCCTTGTCGAAATCGTTATCCTGCTTGCCGTAATCGCCGGTGCCGTGCTGCTCGTTCAGGGCACACGCAACGTGCCTGTGCAGTATGCCAAGAAGATTGTCGGCAACAAGCAGTATGGCGGCACTCGCCAGTACATTCCCCTCAAGGTGAATGCAGCAGGTGTCATGCCTATCATCTTTGCCCAGGCCATCATGTTCATTCCCGTCACGCTCGTCGGTTTCAGCACAAAGCAGACCGGCTTCTTCGGCGCAATGACCGACATGTATGGTTTCTGGTACAATCTGGTCTACTTCCTGATGATTGTGGCCTTCACCTATTTCTACACCGCTATCACAGTGCGTCCCGCGCAGATGGCTGAGGATATGAAACGCAACAACGGCTTTATTCCCGGCATCAAGCCCGGCAAGCCCACCGTTGACTATCTCGACTCCATCATGTCGCGCATCACGTTGCCCGGTTCTATATTCCTCGGCATCGTGGCCATACTTCCGGCCATCGCGCATGTGTGCGGTCTGAACCGCAGCTTCGCCTCATTCTTCGGCGGAACATCGCTGCTGATTCTCGTAGGTGTGGTGCTCGACACTCTGCGTATCATCGAAGGTCATCTTATCATGCATAAGTATGACGGTCTGATGAAGCATGGCAGAATCAAAGGTCGTTCGTCCGGCAGCAGTGCCTTCTAATATTTAAGGTGAGATACGAGCTGATATGATTCATATCAAGACACATGAAGAGATAGAACTGACAGCTGCGGCTTGCGATATGATGAGCCGCACTCTCGGCGAGGTGGCGAAGTGGGTAGAACCCGGTGTAACCACCAAGCGTCTCGACACCATAGCAAGGGAGTTTATCCTCGACAACGGGGGTAAACCCGCTTGCCTTGGTTATCATGGTTTTCCGGGCACCCTTTGCATCGAGATCAACGATATGGTGGTGCACGGTTTCCCTTCCAACCGCACCCTGCGTGAGGGCGACATTGTCGGCATAGACAGTGTGGTGGAACTCAACGGGTGGAACGGTGACTCATGCTTCACGTTTGCAGTCGGCGAGATTGACGATAAGGTGAAGGGTCTTTTGCAGACCACATACGAGTCGCTCTACAAGGGCATAGCCGCCGCCAAGGCTGGCCGCCGTGTGGGTGACGTGTCGAACGCCGTGCAGACATATGTAGAGAAGCGTGGCTATACCGTGGTGCGCGAAATGTGCGGCCACGGCATCGGCAAGGAGATGCACGAGGACCCCGAGGTGCCTAACTATGGTCGCCGCGGCATCGGTCCGGTGTTGAAGCCGGGCATGATAATCTGCATTGAGCCGATGATAAACCTCGGCAGCAAGAACGTCAAGATTGATCCCAACGGCTGGGAATGCCGCACACGCGACGGCAAACCATCAGCTCATTACGAGCACACTGTGGTCATCACCGACAATGAGCCAAGGCAGCTCACCACATTCAAATATGTGGAGGAGGTGCTGAAAGCCAAGGGGGCGTTCTTCCCGCAGCTCCGCAATCATGCAGACTCCAAGGTGGAAGGATAAGAATGCAATCAAAATCAACAAGACAATCAAACCATAAAGATAAAGAATGGCAAAGCAGGCAGCAATCGAACAGGATGGAGTGATACTCGAGGCATTGAGCAATGCGATGTTCAAGGTCGAGCTTGAGAACGGACATCAAATCACAGCCCACATCTCAGGCAAGATGAGGATGCACTACATCAAGATACTTCCGGGCGACAAGGTCAAGGTGGAGATGAGTCCATATGACCTCAGCAAGGGCCGGATTTCATTCAGATACAAATAAAAACATAACTCGATATGAAAGTTAGAGCATCAGTCAAAAAACGTACGGCCGACAGCAAGATCGTTCGTCGCAAAGGCAGACTGTACGTAATCAACAAAAAGAATCCAAAGTTTAAAACGCGTCAGGGATAAAAGAGGATTCCCCGGCAACGAGGGCCTGAGAAGCCTTAAAAAGGAATAAATAGAGGCCTGACGTTTGCACAAGGAAACAAAATTTATTACCTTTGCAAAAAATTTGTAACCAAGCAATATGGCAGTAAGAATTGTCGGCGTAGATTTGCCGCAAAATAAGAGAGGAGAGATTGCGTTGACCTACATCTACGGTATCGGCCGTAGCGCAGCCAACACAGTTCTTGAGCGCGCGGGAGTTGACCGCGACATCAAAGTTAAAGACTGGACAGACGAGCAGGCAGCAGCCGTTCGTGAGGTGATACAGCGCGATTTCAAGGTGGAGGGTGACCTACGCACTGAGATCCAGCTCAACATCAAGCGCCTTATGGACATAGGTTGCTACCGTGGCATACGTCACCGTATCGGCTTGCCCGTGCGTGGCCAGAGCACAAAGAACAATGCCCGCACACGTAAGGGTCGCAAGAAAACAGTCGCTAACAAGAAGAAAGCTACTAAATAATAAATAAAGTATGGCAAAAAAGACAGTCGCAGCAAAGAAGAGGAATGTCAAGGTTGGCGCAAGTGGCCAGCTGCATGTGCATAGCTCTTTCAACAACATCATTGTGTGTCTTGCCAACGATGAGGGTCAGGTTATCTCCTGGTCGTCTGCCGGCAAGATGGGCTTTAGAGGCTCAAAGAAGAACACACCCTACGCAGCCCAGATGGCAGCTCAGGATTGCGCCAAAGTGGCGTATGACCTGGGATTGCGCAAGGTCAAGGCTTATGTGAAGGGTCCGGGCAACGGCCGTGAGGCCGCTATCCGCTTCGTGCATCAGAGCGGCATCGAGGTCACAGAGATTGTTGACGTCACTCCGCTTCCGCACAATGGTTGCCGTCCCCCGAAGAGAAGAAGAGTCTAATCGGAAGTTGGCAAGAGCCTAATCGGAATATAAATCATAACATAACAGATAAATTCTGAACTAAAGTCCGAAATCAAGAATTGTCCTGAATGCGAATAGACCGTCTCATATCTACCTCTCGACGGTCGCGGCTGCGCTAAGGGACTTCTTTAGCGGATTTGCTAAAAGAAAGAAACAAATGGCAAGATACACAGGACCAAAGACCAAAATCGCGCGCAAGTTCGGCGAGCCTATCTTCGGTGAGGACAAGGTGTTTGCAAAACGCAATTATCCCCCGGGACAGCATGGCCAGAACCGCAGAAAGAAAACTTCTGAGTATGGCACTCAGTTGCGCGAAAAGCAAAAAGCCAAATATACTTATGGTGTGCTGGAACGTCAGTTCCGCAACCTCTTCGAGAAAGCAGAACGCACCAAGGGTATCACCGGTGAGGTGCTTCTCCAGCTTCTCGAGAGCCGTCTCGACAATGTGGTGTACCGTCTGGGTCTCGCTCCCACACGCCCCGCAGCCCGTCAGCTCGTGCTTCATAAACACATCAACGTGAACGGTAAGACCGTCAATGTGCCCTCTTATCGCGTTATGCCCGGCGATGTGGTGTGCGTGCGTGAGAAAGCTAAGTCACTCGAGGTGATCGCTGACTCCGTGGCAGGTTTCAACCATAGCAAATATCCCTGGATCGAGTGGGACGCTTCTATCATGGGTGGCAAGTTCCTTCACATGCCGCAGCGTGAGGACATCCCCGAGACTATCAAAGAGCAGCTTATAGTCGAGCTCTATTCTAAATAATAAACTCTAAGACCCATGCCAATTTTAGCATTTCAGAAACCCGACAAGGTCATAATGCTTGAAGATGAGAACTCTTTCGGCAAGTTTGAGTTCCGTCCGCTCGAGCCGGGTTATGGCCAGACAATCGGTAATGCGCTGAGACGCATCCTGCTCTCCTCGCTTTCCGGTTTCGCCATCAACTCGATCCGTATCAACGGCGTCGCACATGAGCTGGACACTATCGAGGGTGTAAAGGAAGATGTGACCAACATTATCCTGAACCTCAAGCAGATTCGCTTCAAACAGCTGACCGAAGACCATAATGCCGAGACTGCCTCGGTGCAGGTGAAGGGCACAGATGTGTTTACGGCTGGTGACTTAGGCAAGGCCCTCAGTGGTTTCAAGGTTTTAAATCCTGACTTGGTGATTTGTCACCTCGACCCCGACTACGGCTTCGAGATGGAATATTCCATCAACAAGGGTCGCGGCTGGGTGCCGGCTGACGAAAACCGCGAGATGCTCGCCGGCGCCAGCGCCGACACGATTGCAATCGACTCAATTTATACTCCCATCAAGAATGTGAAGTATGCTGTCGAGAACTTCCGTGTGGAGCAGAAAACCGACTATGAGAAGCTGATTATCGAAGTCACAACCGACGGTTCGATCCAGCCGAAAGATGCCCTCAAGGAGGCTGCCAAAATCCTTATACAGCATTTCATGATGTTCAGCGACGAGAAAATCACTCTCGAGACGCCGACCGAAGATGTGCCTGAGGAATTTGATGAGGAAGTGCTCCATATGCGCCAGCTCCTCAAGAGCAAGCTCGTGGATCTCGACCTCTCGGTGAGAGCCTTGAACTGTCTGAAGAGCGCCGAAGTGGAAACACTCGGCGAGCTCGTGGTCTTCAATAAGAATGACCTGCTCAAATTCAGAAACTTTGGAAAGAAGTCTCTCTCCGAGCTCGACGAACTCCTTGAGAAGTACAATCTTTCCTTTGGAATGGATATTTCGAAATATAAATTAGACAAAGACTAAACCGCACAATGAGACATAATAAGAAATTCAATCACTTGAGCCGTAAGAAAGGCCATCGCGAGGCCCTTCTTGCCAACTTGACGATTTCTCTCATCGAGCATAAGAGAATCTTCACCACTCTGGCAAAGGCCAAGGCATTGCGCGTCTATGCCGAGCCGCTCATCACTCGCTCGAAAAAAGACGACACTGCAAACCGTCGCCTCGTGTTCAGCTATCTCCAGAACAAGGAGGCAGTGAAAGAACTTTTCGGAGTTATTTCTGAGAAGGTTGCCAATCGCCCCGGTGGATACCTGCGTATCATCAAGACCGGTCATCGTCTCGGTGACAACGCTGAGATGGCAATGATCGAACTCGTTGACTTCAACGAGACTGCACTCGAAGATGCAGGCAAGAAGAAGAGCACACGCACTCGCCGCTCACGCAGCAAGAAGGCAGCAGAGGCTCCCGCAGCCGAGGCTACCGCTACCGAAGCTCCCGCAGCAGAGGCAGCAGAGGCTCCCGCGGCTGAGTAATCAGCATCTTATCAGAGTAAACAATGCTCGCAATATCGAGAGAGCGTGGTCAATCCACGCTCTCTTATTTTTTTCGGTACATTTTTATTTGGATATGACATGTAGTAAGTGGTGACGTAAGTATAGATGTGCTTATGCGCGTACATGGAGGTAAAGGTCATCTCACGAATCCAATTTGTAGGCTTTACGATGAATGATGTGGTTAATTTGGGTCTATTTTGGTGGAAGATAAGTAAAAGATGTTAAGAAACACATCTTGTTAACTTAGTTTGTGGCAAATTTTTGTTAATTTTGCCGATATAATCTTTTCGACAGCCAATTTAATCTATATCATCAATGAAAAAATTTCTTTTCGCACTGCTGGCGTTAGCTGCGCCCATTGCAGCGTGGGCTGATGGACAACAAGCCTCCATCACCTCCACCCCCTCGCCGGCAGTCTCCAACAAGCCGTTGGAAATCAAAATTCAGACATCAGACCTCGGCTCGGATGTCTATTGTTACACCTGGTGCCACAAAATGCAGGGTGGACAGAAGGCACCTTACGGTTGGGATGATGTCAACACCGACAAATTCAGAATGTCACGTTCGGGAGATGCTTACACATACTCGATCAGCAACATCAAGGAATTTTACGGTTTGACTGACGACCAGCTCGCATCGCTTACCCAACTCGGTTTCATAGCCAAGACAAGTGATGGCAGGCAGACTGCCGACTGCTTTGTGGAGGTAGTGCAAGCCCCGACAATTCTTTATTCGGGCGGCGAAGGCACAACCTCTTCTCCATACATTATTGCAAAAAGTGAAGACCTGCAATATCTCGCTCACTCCCCGGCCGATTGGGGCAAAGGTGTTTGTTTCAAACTCGATGCCGACATAAGCGCATCGAACCTCTCTTCGACTATCGGCACAATGTCGACACCTTTCGCGGGCAATTTCGACGGTAATGGTCACTGCATCACTTCGCTCAGCCTTAATGGCTCGACGGTAGGTTCTGCCACCGGACTTTTCGGCAAGATTGATGGTGCCGACATCCACGACTTGGGAATAACAGGAGCCAATGTAAATGGTGCCACCTTCACCGGAATTCTCGTGGGCTATGCAGCTTCAGGCACGGTGAGCCGTTGCTACACTATGGGTAGTGTGTCCGGTAGCTCAATTTGTGTCGGCGGCCTTGTAGGTGAAAACGTAGCGGCCACAATCACCGACTGCTATTCGGGTGCTATGGTAAGCAACCCCTCGGACTATGCCGCAGGTGGACTCGTAGGCAAGAACTCCGGTACAGTAAAGAATACCTATGCAGCCGGTGCGATTACCGGTTATGATTATGTGGGAGGTGTGGCAGGTGCCAACTATGGTGCAATCTCATATTCATTGGCAGTAAACGAAACAGTGTCATCGGCCAACAACTTTGCCGCCCGTTTCGGCGGCAATGCCAACGCCCGCAACAATTCGCTCAATAATGTAAGCTGGAATGACATGGTCAATCCTTCCGCCTCCTGGACACAGCATGGTGACCATGCAGCATCACATACGGCAGCCGATATTGTGGATGTCACATGCTTCAACGATATGTTGAAATGGGATTTCAACTCCGTGTGGGAATGGCGACATGATGGCAATTGCAATTGGCCCGCGCTTCGCAACGTGAACGGCCAGACACGTCCTATCTGCGATAAGCTCTATGCGGGGTTTTCAGGCTTTGTGGATGTAAAAGAGAATATCATGGTTAGCGTGACACCTAATCCCACCGTCAGCGTGGTGACAGTCTGTGCAGGTGAGGGTATTCTCTCATGTGGAGTCTGGACACTTGATGGTGCGCGTGTGCTTGAAGCCGGATTCAACGGTGCTGAAAGCGTCGAACTCGACCTCTCTCAGGCCGCTCCCGGCGTGTGCCTGCTCCGTGTCACCACGGTTTCGGGCAATGTAACTGCATTCAAGATTATTAAGAAATAAAACGCCATGAAAACATCAATCAAAACACTCAGAAGAAACATCGGTGTGTCATGTGCGCTTGGCGCCATGACCTTTACAGGCTACGGCATAAATGCCGCAGCAGCTGTCAACAGTGGCAACGCCACACTCGAACGCCTCGAAATAAAGGTGGATGGCCGCAACGTGGTGTCCGGCTTCAATAGCTCCACGAAGACATATGAGGTCACTCTCGATAAAGTCGGCACAGCGACCTTCTCAGTCGTGCCTGTGGCATCAGACGCGACGGTCGATATCAACGTAAACGGCAAGACGCTCTCCAACCATTCGCTCACCACACTCACTAAGGGTGAAAACAAGGTGACTTACACCGTGAAGAGCGGCAACGCCACCGAGACTTACACCGTAACGCTGACAGGTAAGGTGCCGGATCCGGTATCTACACTCACCGGCGACCAGCGCGAACTCTCCATCTATCAGATTATGGTAGGTTCGTTCCAGCATGGTGACGGCGGTGCATCGGGTTACAGCGACATGTGGGGTCCGGAAGGTCATCGCAAGAACGGTAACCTCAAGGGTATCATCAACGCCCTCGATTATATTCAGGAGCTCGGTATGAACGCCATCTGGATGACCCCGATATTTGACTCCACCAACGGCCAGGGTGGCGAGAGACTCCAGGCCACAGGCTATTTCTGCACCAACTACTTCAAGGTAGACCCGAAATTCGGCACAGAGGAGGAATTTGATGAGCTTATACGTGAGGCTCACGCACGCGGCATATACGTGATTCTCGACGGTGTGTTCGGACACCATGGCGGTGTAAGCCAAGCTTCACCTAACGGCAATTGGATTTCTACCCAGGATAATACACCTAACGTACGTGGTTCTGAGTCTGGAAATATCCAATTCCCGGGTTCGCTGGAGTATTTCAAGGAAGTGGTACGCTACTGGATGAACCGTGGCGTGGACGGATGGCGTCTTGACCAGTGCTATCAGGTATACCAGGGTGGACATAACTATTGGAATGACCTCCGCAAGGAGGTGGAGGCTGTGGCTGCCGAACGCCGTGAACGTGGCGAAGAATGGGGTACACTCGGCTATATGGTGGGAGAGGACTGGACAAGTGCCGGCAACATCACCGTGACTCAGCAGGATGGCCTGAAGAGCGTGATGGACTTCGACGGCAAGGACAAACTCGTTGGCCTTAACTCCGGTGTAGGCACCATAGGCTGGTTCCTCTCGAACGACGCCAAGGCCCGCGGTTATCGCGACGATGGTGTATGGCCTACGATCTTCCTAAGCAACCACGACACGTCGCGCGTGGGAGACTTTGTGGATGTCAACAGCCGCCCCGAAGAACTGATGACACGACATGCCGCCGTGGCTGCATACTCAGGTCCGACATGTACATATTACGGTGATGAGATCGGTGACAAGAGCGGCAATGGCAACGCTGACAACAAGGCACGCACATCAGGCCGTATAAGCGGTTTCAACAGCAATGAGCAGCGAGTGCACGACTACGTGGCCAAAGTCTTCAAGGCACGTAAGGAGAATCCCGCGCTCTGGCGTGGCACTGTGGAACGTAGCCAGGATGGCAACGACGTGGAGATAATCACCAAGACCGACTCTGAGACCGGCAATAAAGTGGTATGTATCTTCTCGCAGAAAGACACCAGCGTCAGCATCGGAGGCACCGGCATAGACCTCATCAACGGCGGCAACGTCTCCGGCTCAGTGAGCGTCAGCGCATGGATTCCGGCATTCATCAAGATGGACTGAGAATAACCTGTACCGACTGTAAGCGGAATTTATAAACGCTGCGGCCCACACTTTCAAGGTGTGGGCCGCTCTGTTATATGACTTGTAGTGTTATATGACTTATAGTGTTATATGACTTGGAGTGTTATATAACTTGTAGTGTTATATGATATGTGGAGCAGAAAGATGTATCAGAGTATGGGGGAGACAAGGCGGACTATCGACTCCATGGTGCGTTGCAGCATGGGGCGCGAATGCCATGTGGTGTAGGTGAGCTTCGTGCAGTGACCCATGTCGCTGAAGAATATCTCGCGCATTCGTCGGTTCACCTCGCGGTCGTATATAATCAGGTTGCACTCGAAGTTGTTTTCGAAGCTGCGGAAGTCAAAATTGGTGGAGCCGGCAGTCACGATGTTGTCGTCGATTATCATACCCTTGGCATGCAGCATGCCGGGGTTGTAGAGATACACCTTTATGCCGGCCTTCAGGCATTGTGTCACATAGGAGAATGAGGCCAATTGCAACATGCGCGAGTCGGTCTTGCGCGGTATCATGATGCGCACGTCTATCTTGGATAGCGCAGCAGCCTCCAGGGCGTTCATCAGGGCATCGGTGGGCAGAAAGTATGGTGTCTGTATGTAGATGCTCTTGGTGGCCGATGAAATGGCCTTAAGGAAGCATAGGGCTAAATTGCACCATTGCGACGTGGGACCTGACGTGACGAGCTGCATGCCCACATCGTTGCGTATGCCCGAAGCCGGAGTCTTCGGATAATTCATGGGGTGGTCATTGTTGCGGAAGTTCCAGTCGACCACAAACGAGAATAGCAATGATTCCACTATGTCGCCACGGAGCCTGAAATGTGTGTCGCGCCATCCCCAGCCCGAGGCGGTGCGGTTTATGTAACGGTCGGCTATATTCATACCCCCCATGTAGCCTATTGACTCATCGATGATGACAATCTTGCGGTGGTTACGCCAGTTTATACGGTTGGCAAGCTGCGGGAACGTGACCTTGAAGAAGGGGTGTGTCTCCACACCTGCCTCGTTGAGCATCTTGAAGAAACGGTTGCGCGCGGAGAAGCACCCCACGTGGTCATACATCACCTTAACGTCTACACCTTCGCGGGCCTTGCGCATCAATATGTCGGCAATCTCATGGCCGAGCGTGTCGTCGAGAAAGATATAGTATTGCAGATAGATTGACCTCTTGGCAGCGAGCATGTCGCGCTTCAGTGCAGTGAATTTCTCCTTGCCCGTGGTGAAAATCTCGATATCGTTGTTGACGGTATAGAACGAAGAGGAGAGATTGCGGGCCAGCTTTATAAGATTGCGCTCCGAGCGGTTGAGCGACTGTGAATTAAGGTCGATATGGCGAGGTGCCATCGTGGTGATTATCTTGCGCTTGTTCATGCGCGAGATCATGTGTTGCCCACGCATGCTGCGTCCGAAGAAGAGATAGAATATGAAACCTACCACAGGCAGGAAAATCAATGCGATAACCCATGATAAGGACCTTATGGGGTTGCGGTTCTCCTTGAGCACCACCGCGATGCTCAGCAATATAGTGGTGAAATATAGCACGTATACCGCCCAGTATACCCATAAATTAAATGTTTCCATATCCTCAGCTTTTTTGCCCTGATTATAACATCCTGATTATAACATCCTGATTATAACATAAGGTCTGTTTTTATAACTCCGGTGTAGCGTAATAGCACAATTATTGGTCTTTCCACTTAAGGTATTCTTCGGCTGTGAGTTCCAGTTCGTCATACCATTCCTTGCCGAACTTTGCAATCAGAGGCCCTTTAAGAAATTGGTATGCCCTCACACCGAGCTTGCGGCCCATTGCCTCGGCCGGTTTGCAGATTTTCCATTTGTGGAAGTTCACGGCGGTGAAGCCGTCATACTCCTTGAGGCGCACCGGATAGAGTCGGCATGAGATAGGTTTCACATCAGGTATCTTACCCTCTCGGAATGCTTTCTCCAGGGCGCAGAGACATTTCCCTTCCGGTGCGTAGCAGGTGTACACGCAATCGCGGCCATCCACTATCTGGGTCACCAGGTCACCATCCGGGTCGAGATAACTTGCGCCTTCCTCCTTGATTGCCCCCAATGCCCTTGGCAGCAGATATTGTTCGACCACCGGGAGCACCTCCTCAATGCGTTCCGCCTCGCCGGGGGCGAGCGGCGCACCCGCGTCTCCTTCTATGCAGCATGCCCCGAGGCATGCGTCCAAGTCGCATACGAAATATTTTTCTATCAGGTCGAGCGAGACCAGAGTATCTTTTATCTGTATCAAGTTTTTTTAGTTTTTAGTGGTTGTTGTCATCATGTCATCAAGTCGTATTGTCATCATGTCATTGTGTCGTATTGTCATGATGTCATGATGTCATAGTGTAATTATTCATTATTCATTATAAATTGTATTAGTGCCTGCGAGGCGGTCAGCGCGTGCACCGGGCGGACGGAAATAGACTGAGATGTTGTACTCATTTTCAGTCTCGTATTTGTTGCCCTCTATTGGTGCCGGGTCGGGTTTATGCCTGCCATCGCGTTTCACTGTGACATATTGGTAATTGTAGGCCCCTTGCTTCAGCGGTATCGAGGCTGTATATGCCCCTATTGCAGGGTTATAGGTCATGCGGTTGGCGTTGTCGGGCAAGCCTTGTGTGAACTCTCCGTCTACATATATATCGGCATCAGGTAGCTCATCCATCTCGAGCCTGAAGTTTACGGTGATATAATCTGCCCCGAGGTCGGAGTCAGTGGCGTTGTACTCGCGTATCAAGAAACGTCCGTGCTGCGTGCGGTCGTAGCTGTATTGCTTGTCGGCACGGGGTTGGTCAGGCTTCAGCCATACATGGTAGTTGCTACCCATGTATCGCATGGAGTCCACGTGGAGACCGGCAAAGCTGTTGCTCACCGATTCGAAACGGCGGTATTCGTTGGAGGCCGGGAATATAAGGTCGTTCTGGTGCTCATATACCATGACCGGACCGTTTACCCTCAGCGGACCATTCAGACGGCGGTGCGTCTCCTCGCGCATGTTCTGAGTCACATCTACAGTAATGTCCTGGTACGGGTTGATATTGCCAAGGCCCTTGGTGTCGATTTCCATGGAGAGCTGTTGCCAAGTGGAGTAATGTCCGCGGTCGGTGCGGCTGTTGGCGGTGCCGTTGATGCTGACGGCAGACTCGCTCACCTGAAACCTTGTCTGGAGTATCACCTCGTCAGGCTCCTTGGGGTCGTATACCTGCAATAGATAATTGCCCGAATGGAGTATGCGCATATCCTCGTTTGGAAGCATGATGCGGTAATTCACGAAATGCACGAACGTGGCATATGAACTCTCATAATCCTCGATACGTTGAGAGTTGAACCCGTCTACATATTCCGATTCGATAAGACGCGAAGGTTGCCAGTCGCGGTCGCAATGAATCAGCCGGTATTCGAGGTAACTGTTATCTTCACCTATTTCGTCGAAACTGACAATCAGACGGTCGTCGGTGTTCATGCGAATCACCGGTGGCGCCATGAAGTTGCCATCGGCCATGGTCTTGAGTGTACGGAACTTCTTGTTGAAGATGTGTGTGCCTGTGTCTGTGTCGGCATGGGCCGACGTGGTGCACAGCAGCAACAGGAAGCTAACGAGCGATATGGCTATATGTGAGATTTTTACCATTCTATCGGAGTTTTGCCGTGGGCTGTGAGATATTCGTTGGTTTTGGAGAAATGCCGGTTCCCGAAAAATCCCCTGTAAGCGGAGAGGGGAGAGGGATGCGGTGATTCAAGCACAAGATGGCGTGTGCGGTCTATGTTGGCACCCTTGCGTATTGCATCGCTTCCCCAAAGTATAAACACTATGTTGTCGCGCAGTTCGCTGATGGCCTTCACTGCAGCATCGGTGAGTTTCTCCCAGCCTATGCCCGAGTGTGATTTGGGGGAGTGCTCACGCACGGTGAGCGAAGAATTGAGCAAAAGCACCCCTTGCTTTGCCCAGCGCGACAAATCACCGTCAGCCGGAATCGGGGCACCGGTGTCATCATGAATCTCCTTGAAGATATTTCGCAGCGAAGGTGGCATTTCAATGCCGGGGTTCACCGAGAAGCAGAGGCCATTGGCCTGACCCGGGCCATGATAGGGGTCTTGTCCTATTATCACCACCTTGGTGTCGGCGAAAGGTGAGGCATCGAACGATGCAAAAATTTGACCGGCCGGAGGATACACATGTTGACCGGGCTTGGCATATTCAGAACGTATATAATCGGTGAGCTGTTTGAAATAGGGCTTGTCGAACTCCCCGGCAAGAACCTGCTTCCAGCCCTCTTCCATCTTAACGCTGCGTGTCATATAATCAAAATTAAACCCAAAGATAATAACTTTTTTCAAAAAGTGCAAAAGAAAAGACAGCACAAGCCACAAGCCAATGGCACGCGCTGTCTGTCAGGTATTCCCATACGGAAAATTTTTATTTTTGCCAACATATGTAAAAATAGCAATTTATGATTTCTGCAGTTCTCGTTTTTGTCCTTGTTTTGTCCTCATCACGTCAAATCCGCGCGTATTTTACAAAAAATCCCCCGGTTTCTTACCGAGGGAAGATCTTTTAAATATTGTTTTTATGAAGTAGCCGCCCTCACGGGCCATATCTTTAGAATGAAGCGGCTTGCAGCTCATTGCTGAATTGCTTTACCGCCGCACTTAATTTCTCGTATTGCTTTTGTCCGGCCTTAGCCACTCCGGAAGTGTACTTTCTCATGAGTGACGGATTGATGCCTGCACGCTCCGCCACCTTAGAAACGTTCAGGAAGTTGAAATAGTTGAAAAAAGATTGCATGTCATAGTGATATACAAATTCCAAATCGGGAATCTGTATGCCTTCCTTTTTCTTGATGTCTGCAATCTCTTTGTAAGAAGCGAGCATATCAGCCTTTGCCTCCTCTGCCGAATTGCCGTAACCGAACAATGCGAAGTCCTCAAACTCCTCTTCGACATAGCAGGAATAATAACCGTCACTTGCGGTCTCGACTATAACATTGGCAATCATTTTTTATATTGTTTTTTTAATGGTCTTGTTAAAACGAGGTGTCGCCACCTCGTTTATTGATAATCTCCAATAGAACATTTTGTTTCCGAAGCGCAGGAGAGGAGAGGGGCGAACCCTCTCCGAGGCGGCTTAAAGCAGGCCGACCTCTTTCCTGATTTTGCGCTCCGTCGGAGGCGGCACTTCCTTGTTGCCGTGTCGAGGCACCGGGAAATGCTTGCCTTGTGGCGTAGACCAAATCTCGTGGTTTGCGCCCTGCCGGACGAAGAAGCAACCGATAGAGGTCAATTCCTCTATTAAATCTCGGTACTTCATAGTGAAACAAAATTTAAAAGATCTATCTGTTGATTATTCAACACTGCAAAGGTAGCAAAATTGCTCCATATATGCAAATGTTTTAGAATTATTTTTTCAAGAAACTCACTTCTTAACTTATAACACTGACTTAACACCTACTTATTTGATGCGCTTCAGCAGCCATATGGCTGCGATCGTCAGTGCCATGCCTATGGCGAGGCCGGTGGCCGACTGTGCTGTGCGTTGCCAGACGGAAGGCTTGCGCTCCACCTCGACGGTGACGGTGCGAGTCACCGTGTCGCGGACTTCGCGGAGCAGCGTGTCATGCACCTCGCGGATGCGCTCTCGCCAGCGTGTGCGGTAATCGCGCACGCTGGCGCCGTTGACGTAGACAAACCTTGTGTCGGCCTCTATGACCGTATCGACTCGCAGGGCGGTGCGGTCGCGATATTCGGTGTGGGTCTGCTCCACCGGGAGGTAGACCTTGCGCGTGCAGCCGAATGTGAGGCATCCAAGCAATATCACCAAGATAAGCCCGATAAGATAAGTCAGAATAAAATCCCAACTCCTGTCTCTTTCCCTTCTCAGACCTACTTGTATTCATACTTCGCGTTGAAACTGGGGCAAGCCTTGGGGCGCTTTTAAAGCCCTGTTGGCCTTGTCGAGTTTATGATATTCCTCCTGTGCTTGTGTCGCGTTCAATCGAAGCGACCACTCTATTATATCTGCTCGTAATTGACGTGCCATAAAAAAAGGTATTTTTGCGTTTACATCCGCAAAAATACCTCTATGTCATATCAGATTAAAGGACTAATAATTCCAATAGTCATTGTGCCATTCTCCATCCCAATAGACCCCTTTTCGTCTTGATAGCATTTCTACTTCACGGTCTATACGTTTGTCATTTTTCTTGATAAACTTTTTGTTATTGCGCATCCAAGCCTCGTTAAACTCCAAGCCGATGCGGCGTTTGCGGGCCTCCTCGATTCTACCCATACGTGCCAACATGTCGCGGTAGATAGTGCCCCACACTTGACGGTTGTATATCCGCCCGACGACATCGCCGTGCTGCTCGACAGCCTGCCCAACAAGTCGGACTATATCATCGAAGCCATCCGGGCCTACTGCGGCCTCCAGGCTACTGATGGGAAATAAACTGAGGGACGCACCGGCCGGTGCGTCCCTCTTTGCAACCTCTATGACATGGTTGATAAGATGAGGTTGCAAGGCGGCTGAAGTCTGCGGCGTTTGACAGACGAAGAATTGTTTAACTCTTATTGCAGATTGTCAGCCAAGTCTTGTAGTTCGTACGATATGGTGTAGAGCGCGTCGCTCAGGGTTTTCAATTCATCCTTCGTAAACTCGCATGGCTTGCCGTTCTTGAGATTGTTGTTGAGCTTCTGGCTGAACCAACTGCCGGATTTTCCGAAAAACCTATCGGCAATATAAGTTCCGTTGACCACCCTCAGAAGGTCTTGCCTGCTCAGTTTAAACTAATTTACGAAAGTTAAATGAAATTGGAAGCCTTTCTTTTATTAACCTTTGCGGATCTTTTTATCTCCCATTCGGTCGATGAGCTAAAGGTTTTGCCCCGGATTCGTCGTTTCTATTTTATTGTTTTGTTATTAGGCCCCGTCTCACAAAAAATGGCAGTCGCTGGGGTCGCATCCTTGAGCCGCTTTTTGTCCTTGACTTTCAGTTACAACCGAAAGGTTGCGCCTTTCAGTCAAGAACAAAAATCGGCTCAAGGATGCGACCCCAGCGACCGCCATTTTTTGTGAGACGGGGCCTTAATTTTGTTGTATTTTGCGTTGTGATTGGTGGTGCTTTCACGGACATAGACGTATAACATCAGCCCTGGAGGGAGATTGCTAAGCACCACAACACGCAGTCGAAGTCCGGAGCTGACTGTTTTGAAATTATGAATGACGAGATTGTAATATACAAATCCGAAGATGGAGTAATAAAGATTGATGTGCTTTTCTCCGATGAAACAGTATGGCTGACTCAAGCTCAGATGAGCGAACTGTTTCAACGTGACATAAGTGTTATTACCAGACATATAAGCAATATTTTTCAGGAGGGGGGAGCTTACCGAAGATACCAATTTGCATTTTTTGCAAATTGCAAATTCTGATAAACCTGTCAAGTATTATAGCTTGGATGTGATAATATCCGTTGGCTATCGTGTGAAGTCCATTCAAGGTACACAATTCAGACAGTGAGCAACTCAAAGATTGAGGGATTACATTATCAAGGGTTTTGCACTCAACGATGAAAGATTCAAGAGCGGCAGTTCCATGAATTACTTTCGTGAGCTTCTTGAACGCATTCGTACCATCCGTATTGAGGAAAAAGTTTTCTATCAGCAGGTGTGGGATATTTACAAGACGAGTATAGACTATGACCCTGACGCACTGATAACCCTTTACTTTTTCAGCGAAGTCCAGAATAAACTTCTTTGGGCTGTGAGCGGACAGACCGCAGCTGAATTGCGATATTATAGAGCAAATCACACTCTCCCGATGATGGGACTTACCTCCACTTCGAAGCCTGGCGTGGTCAGAAAAGAAGATACCCCAATGGGGCAAAAACTTTCTCAACGACAAGGAACTCACAAACCTGAAACTCATCGTTGAGCAGTATCTTGCGTTTGCTGAAACACAGGTTATAAATCAACGTCCCATGTATACCAATTCCTCATTCAGCACCTCTCTCAGCTTGGCGAGGGAGACGGTGATAGAGTAATTTTACGCCCTTTCAATATCCGATTCAGAAGCAAGGCTTCGACCACAGCAATATCCAAGCAACATAACCCGGTAACTCTCCCGGAGAATACACATGTGGCTGCAAGCGGTGGCAAGGTGGCCATGGCTGCGCGTGTCGAATTCGGTTAAGCCCCCGCCTCCTCGCCCTAATCGAGAAGATGCAGGGCATGTGATGCCTGAAGAATTTAGGTCAGAATTGATTTTTAGCTATATTTGCGATGTTTAGTTGTACATATACATGCGTTAAGGGGCGCCGCGGGAACTCGATCCCGGAGCGCCTGGCTTTATCTGATGCAAAGTTAACTGATTTTTGTCCTCCTTTTGTCCTCCTTGCGATTTTTTGTCCTCCTCAGTTTCATCTGAGGGAATCGCGATTCATCGCAATGCGCTGCATATGTCGCAGAATCAAGAGTTTAAAGAGTGATTTTCGATTTCTCTAAATTTTTCAAAATGAGCTATTTGTATTCCCATACGGAGTCGAACCGTAATCGTCGGAACCGGAATCCGATATTCTATCCATTGAACTATGGGAACAAATGTAGTCAAAACATGAAGGTAGCTCCAATGAGCAAACCCCTATCACAGTGCAAAGTTAATGCTTTTTGTCGAATTTTCCATAATTTTCTCTCTTTTTTTAATTTGATAGTTTACTTAACGATAACGCAACCTTAATAAAAAAGAAGTTCGCACATGTCAATGCGAACTTCTTTTTATTAAGTGTCGGGGTGATTCTGTCTTATTTCACCACAACCTTGATAGTCTTGTCGGCACATTTCGCGATGTATATGCCTGCCGGCATATCGATACGTGCGGAGCCGACTTTCACTGTGGCTTGTGCGCATACGCGGCCATCCATTGTGTAAATGGAGAGCAATGAGCCATCTTTGAATCCGTTTGCCGTGATTGCACCGTCAGAATAAGTGATTGACTTACCTTCGGCTGCCGATATATCATTCACGCCGGCCACTCCCTTGCCATAGGTGTAACCTCCGAGCAGAGTGTAGGTGTAATATGAATCGAGAGTGCAGTCGAGCGACAGTTCAAGCCAACCGAGATTTTGGTATTTCTCCGGGATGGCGATTGTAAATGTTTCCCATTTCGCATTGCTTGCCGGCACATCGAAAATCTTTTCAGCAGTGGTCTGGTTGGCATATGCTGTGGCATAAACCGACACCTTACCGCTCTGCTCTCCTGTCCAGAGAGTCAGTGTCACAGTGGGATACTCCACATCGGCTGTCTTGAATTTGGGGAGCGTGATGCGCGTCTTGCCCCCTTCTTCATTATCGGTATAGCCAATCATTGCATAAGGCACATCGACCGACCACATGGATGAGCTGACCTCTTCGGGCGCTACCATATCCCAGCCGCTGTTCTTGTATTCAGCCGATGGAGTTTTGACGACCATCGGACCATAGTGTGTCCTACCGTTGTCGAAATGCTCGTTCATCGAATCATACGGACGGCCTACGACTCTGAATACGTATGACAGGGCTTCTGACACTCCTCCGGCGTTGGCGGCAACCACGCCCACATATTTCATGGCCATGCGAGCATCGTCAGCCACGGTGTAGGTATATTCTTTTACATTGCCGAGTTCCTTGACAGACACCCATTCGTATACCTCATATTCGGCATTCCATACCTGCTCGTATAGCCAGTATGTCATACCTGCAGGCGAATAGTAGCCTTCGAGATTTTCCTGTCCACCCAATGGTTCATCCCATTTGAGCTGTATAGAGAGATTGTCTTCTGAGATTATGCCTTGCAGGTTTTCAACATAGTTGGGTGGAATTGTGCCTGTAAATACCTCAAAGGTTGCGCTCTGGCCATTCTGGCCGTCGAGCGAGCAGAAAGCCTCGATACGGTTGTTGCCTTGCTTGGTGCCGATTGTCAAGGTCACCGTCTCGCCTCCCTTCGCCTCTTTCTCCACAACATTGTCTCCGGCTTTCAGGATAGCTTTGAGTGTTGAGTTCTCTGCAAATTCAGAGCCTGATATTGTGGCGGTAGGCATCTTGAACGATACAGTGGCTGTGAGATCGGCATCGCTTTTCGACACAAGTTTCACATCGGTGGGAGCCATAGGCACGGCAGCCGGCTCATCTGTTGCCTCAATCTTAATCTTACGTATCAGCAGTGAATATGATTGAGGGGGTGAAACGGCACGGATTGCGATATAGCATGGTCCGGCCTCGCGTGGCAGGAAGAGATTGGAGAATGTCTCCCAACCTTCAGTGATAAAGTTGGATACAGCAGTCTCGGGCATGATAAGGGTCTTCATCGCTTCGACCGTGGGGGCGGAGCCACACCATACTTCAAAACGCTCATCGCTCGATGCCATACCACCACACACAGCGTCAAACGTGATGCGGAATGCGCGTGAAATATCGCTGCAGTCCACCGGCGGCAATATCAGCCAGTCGTCTGCCTTCACCAGATTCCAGCCGGAGTAGAACACCGGTTCGTGCCATCTTGCCTCCGAGAATGCCCATTCTCCATAGGAGGGACTGCCGTCGGCATTGATTACAGTGATCAAGTCAGCCTCTGCCTGGGTCGGTGTCATGCCATAAGGCAATGCGAATGGTCCCCCGAAGAGGGTCTTGACACTCTGTGAGCTTGCAGAAGTCTGGCCGTTGCATTTGGCCTTCACTGTTACAGCATAAGAACTGTATGGCTTTGTGCCGTCAAGCTTGAGTGTATATTCTGTGTTTTGGGTAGATTCAATGAAATCACCGTTCACATACACTTCATAATTAAGCTTGGAGAGGTCCAGATATGCGCCATACTCGGCAGCTGTCACAGCATCCCAACTCACTTTCAGGCCATCGATACTGACATTCTCCGGAGCGTAGGGTATGCCATTGCCGAAATACTGCGATTCGACACACGATAGTCCGGTTTTGCCATCCGCTACCGTGTTCATGCGAATCACGTGCAGACCTTGTTTCAAGTCTTTGATATCTACCGACACCTCCGAGCCTGCTGCAGCATTGCCGCTTTTGTAGAGAGTATTGTCGATATATAGGTTCCAATCGAGATCACCGCTGATTGCGTCACCACCTGCACTCTTCGAGGGAAGACGGTAGACTATTTTGCCTTCAAGTGCGCCTTGGGCTATCTCCATGCTGACTAATTCCGGGCGAGCGGGAGCTGTAGCATCATATTTGTAGTCATCATTGAGAAGGAACGTGAACTGATAGTCAGAAGGCATATTGGTTATAAAGTCTGCCTGTTTCTTCTCCGGATGTATGAAGTAAAGCTGCGTGGCGTAGTCAAAATAATATGCGCAGTAGAGGAAAGCATCGTCGAGCGGACTATATACCAATGCGCTTGGTTCTGTGCGCAGGGTGGCTACATCGAGTTTGAAGAGCCTGTTTTGTACACCCTTGCGGTCGATGGTTACAAATTCGCCGTTGTAGTTCACACCATAGAAGAGCCCGTCTTCTGCATGATAGCATATGGAGCCGGTGCGTTCGGTATTGTCGGTGATGTGCTTTATTCCAGTCACATCAGCGATGTCGGAAGCGGGACTGCTGCAGAAGTTGTAGCCGGAGCCTTCATTGTCGGCGTAGGTGTAGCCGTATATGCGGTCTTCCTCTGCCACATATGTGCTGCTGAGATAGTAATTGCTGAGGTCTATAAGGTTGTCTGATCCAATAGGTGTCTCAGTGAGCGGTGCACCGGTGGCAAGGTCGAACTCCAGATAGTTGTAATATAGCACTATGGCTCCTGAAGCTAAGGATCCGAGACCGCATAGCTTGCCATCTTTAATCCACCCGTTGTTGAGTGTTATGCCAAGTTCAGCCACCTTGTTCGACCATAGCATTGAGTAGCTGCCGTCAGTGTCCAGCTTATAGTAACCACCGTTCTCCTGAGAGTTGGCTGTGAGCCAGCCGGTGAATTTTGACCCGACAGGCTTATGCGGGCTTGGGGCTGCTGCATTGCTACGGGTGCTTCTGACGTGTGTGCAACTCGCTTATCAGAGGCTTCTTGAGGCAGATTGGTGCGAGTGAGCATGGTGCGAGTGGAGGCTCCCGCCTCGCCCTGAAGTTCATGTAGAACTTCAGGGGTGAGCTGACGGAGCGATGTGAAGCGTGATGGCTTTTCTGCCGCAACAGCTCCGGTTGCCATCAACAATGCACTCGCAATTATAAGTTGTTTCGTTTGTCTCCGCCACTTTTTCGCCGTTGAGATATACGTTGTAGGTCACAGCTTTTTCTCCGGCGCTTTCGGGTAGACTCCAAGTCAGGTTCAGGTCACCGTTGTTGGCGCGTTCCACATTCAAGTCGGTTGCTGCGGGATAATCATCTATCTTCAGCTCGTCGAAAAGCATGGTGTATCTCAGATCTTTGGGAAGCGCGTACTTGAATGCGAGGCGCACCTTGCATTTCTCAGTACCTGCATATTCAGTCATGGGGATTATACATTTCTTCCACTTCAATTCAGTAGTGGCAGCAGATTCGTCAAGGTCGGGATCGTCGAAGCTGATTGTTTCGACTGTATTCCATAATGGATTGCCTTCATCATCCGGTTGGCCGGTGGAAATCTGTAGCGACACTGTGCCTGTAGAGTTGTTGATTGGCACAATATACATTGTGGCGTAGGGATTGGTGGCATTGGCAAATGTCAGGTTGCCTGAAGTGAGGTAACCATCATTGCAAGTTTCGTAATAAGTGGCCGGTGAAACGTAGAAGTATGCGTCAGGACCGGTTTCGTCATCATTCGTACCGCCGTCTACGCCTGCCAACAATTCGAGAGTTGTTTCGTTTCCTACATCAATAGACTGGTCGTTTTTGACATAATACTGGTTGAACGAATCCCATGCAAAGTCGCTTATCCAGGTGTTTGCGAAGTTTTTGTTGAATTTGGAGCCGTTATTGAATGTCTCATGGAAGGGGAGAGCAGCGGGAGGACCCACTAACAAGCCACCATATGAGTCGGCATAATTGTATGTATTATCCGGAGCCTGAACATCGTTGTGGGGAATGATGTGGTAATATACGGTCTGCTCGGATGTCAGGTCGGCGAGGTCGTCAATATACTCGCACTCAGTCACATTGTCTGAAAGGAGCTTCGGATTGTTGTCATAGCTTCCTAACTTGCGGTAAACTACCATGTAACACTTTCGTATTAATTTGATTATCAATTGAGTGCAAAAATTT
>CAJTYC010000034.1 GCA_910584185.1 uncultured Muribaculaceae bacterium | reverse complement strand
GTCGTTTTTTTATGCCCTTATCTCATCAATCATATACTTGCGAAACTTAAATTAAATAAACGTAAAATTTCAGGTTTTTCAGATCTTTTTGGATACGTTTTCGTTGTTTTATTCATAAAATAAAAATTAAATATTAATTTAGCGCGCGTTTGATGTGGCTATACTACTGACAACAAAAAATCATCCGATTCAAAATCAATGTCAATTACACAAATAGAAGTTGTTTAAACTAATTTCTTGTTAACCTTTGCGAGATATTTTTGAGACGATTTTGTTCCTTTTATTTGCAGCAACCTCTCGGTTGGTGTAAATAAAAGGGACGAAAGCGGCCAACCTTTAGCTCATCGACCGAATGGGAGATAAAAAGATCCGCAAAGGTTAACAAAAGAAAGGCTTTCAACTCCATTTTAACTTTCGTAAATTAGTTTAAACAACTTCATAAAATAACGACAACTTATTTAGTTAAATTTATGGGAAACTTTAACAAGATTCTTTTGACAGGAGCTATCGCAGCCCTGGCCGGAGGATGCATGACAGCGGCGCCGTCGGCTCCGCGTCAGTTCGACCTCAGCAATTATGCATGGAAGTCATCGAGAGGAGCTTCCATGAAGGCGTTCAACGATAAGCGCTCTATGCAGATCGACAAGAACAACCGGTTGATGATGCGCCATGCCAATGCCCTCGAAGGGGGCATCACTCCCGATGTTTCGTTCAACGCTTCTCCCAAACTCGGTGACCTGGATGGGCCAGACGGCAAACTGTGGTACTACACCTCCGATTACGTCTACAAGACCATTCATCACGAGAACTATGACGAGCAGATCGTACTCGAATACACGTTCAACATTTATGATGAGAACGCCAAACTTGTAGGTACCATCCACGACAAGATGCGTTATCGTTAAAACGAGATCAGGACCCCGAAATTACCGGAGTTAGTGGAGTTCGTATCCAAAAACTACTTCAACGATGACGACAAGTATGAAGTGGTGGTAGGACTCGTCATAAACTGCGGTTACACAGATGCTAACGGAGAGTTTGTATGGATGCCCAACACCTACCGCAACGAAGTTTATTCATTAGGAGGTGAAACTGAAAAAGTAGAAGTGGAGAGTCCTGAAGGGGGAATGGTAGAAAAGGAATTCAGCAAGCCTGTTTATACACTCGAGGGACAAATTGGCGATGTGCTCGACGCATCGACAGGAACAGAAGAGCGCTTTTATCTCACCATGTATGATGAATCAATCGACAGAGATTATGAAGATGGCGACATAGAAGGTGGTGAAGACGGGCCTACAGTTTCGGATGAATACTGGGAAAAGCTATGTGCCAATCATATCACATTGTCAATCTACGACAAGGTAGGTGCTGACGGCAAGATGCAGAAACTTATGGGTTATGAAATTCCGATTTTGAAATTGCCGGGCGATCAGGAAAACACACCTTTCGTGATATCCTGTGGCAATGGGAAAGATTCTTACTACATGATACAGCACTACAAGGATTATTTCCCTAACAAGTATACCAGTGCCACAGAAGACATGTCTATGCGTGAGCACAATTCACTCATGGTTAGCATCTACCGATTCAAGGATGGCAAACTCGAGCTCAGCAATTCGACTGAAATACCATTTGTGAAAGACTCTGCCGACAGGCTTAACTTCACATTCATGTCGGTGGGCGACTTACTCTATCTGGGCGACATCAACTTCGATGAGAATGGTGTACCCTCCTACTTCGTAAGGAAAAAGAACGAATTTGCCGACGAGAGCACGACCATCAGCTATTACCATTATGGATCAGACGGCAAGAAGATAAATGACATATTCGAGAATGCTGACAGCTTCCTGTCATTGAGCGACATTGAGGGACACGATGCTCAGACTCTGTTCGTGACATTTGAAAACGGTGAATACATTTTTCATTTTGTCAATCCTATGACAGGCAAGGAGAATACCAAATTCAGCTGCTATGTTCAGACAGACCCCGACTCAGACCCAGAGATGCTCACCAGCAACATGGACCGCATCAAGATAGGCGATACTTACGAATACGCCTTTGAGATGCGTAATCCGACCCTCGATGATTACGACAACACCATCAACCGCTTCGCATGGTTTGACAAGGATGGCAAATTCCTTCGTATAGAGGAAGTCAACATGGGACAGAACGTGACTTATGCAAGATCAAGGATTCTATCGTCAGACCTTCAGCCCAACGTATTCCTTAAAGATGACACCCGTGAATATATGATTCAGATAAAGCGAGGAATTGACGCTTCCTCAATGCGCGAGGAATTTTTGATTGCACAGCCTGTCAGCGATGAGAACCCCACAGGCAAGGATGTGCTTCTTCTTACACCTGACGAGAGAGGTGTGCTCAGTTCATTCTTGCCTTACACACACCTTGACAATCCGATGCTTCACATCTACTATTACGATCAGGCTACCGGCAACATGTCGCTCGACATCTATAACTTGCCGTTCGACGCATCGAAGGTAGAGGAGATTGAGGCCGCAGGGAGCGGTGCTGCATTGACGTTCGACGGCTCAACGGTTTATGCCGATGGCGAAATTAAGGTTTACAGCTTGCAGGGCATTGCGGTGAAAAGCGGCAAGGACTCTGTCAGCGTTTCAGACCTTGACGGTGGCATCTACGTGGTAGTGTCGGGCAAGGATGTGCGAAAATTCACCGTAAAGTAAACATTAAATCACAATAACAAGATGAAAAAATTATATCTGTTAGCGTTGGCTGCGGGCCTTATAGGAGGCACCTCCGGCATGTCAGCCTACAAAGTCACAGTAAAATGGAATGAAGCTGGCACAGTGCTCCTCGGCACGGGTTCACCCGCCAACGCCACGATAATCAACCTTGATGCCACAGCGACGGAATATGAGTTCGAGGGGAGTGAATACACCGAACTCTGCATGTTCCCGGCCGAAGGCTACGTGCTTAAAAGCGTACACCAGTCCAACCAGCCCGAGAAGAACAACAGCATCACCGGCAATGCCACACATGGACAACAGTCATATTATGGCTGCGGCAGATCATGGGATGGCCGTACCATCACCGTGGAGACCGCAAAACTCGTGAAAAACAAGAGCTTCTCATTCACGGTAGAGAACGGTGCAGACTGCTTCGATGCATATCTGAGCAAGACAGAATCATTCGGCACAGGCACGCTGAGATATAACTACGGCTATCAGCAGAACCTCAACCTTGCAGATGGTGTCAACACCGTGACATACTCAGCCGAATATGTCAAAGATCTCACCATTGCACTCAAGAAAGGTGTCGAGGCCAAATCAATATACAAGGTGACACGCAATGGCGAGGATGTAGCCATTACCGGCAATGCATATTATCTTAACGACATTGTGCCTACTGATAAGATTGTGGTTCGCGTATATGAGAACGAGGCTCCACCGGCAGCTCCGGTCACACTCACCCTCACATATCCGGAAGCCATCGAGGGATTCGTGAGGAACATCTATGACTGGAACACACACAAATTCCTCGGAATGGATGAGAATTACAACTTCACCATGCCTGCCGACCATAAGTTCACCGTGAGCAAAGGCACAAAACTCCAGCTCAACACCAACGACGGCTACACCCTCACGAAGTTCATGCTCGGTGACACTGATATCACAGCTGATTATCAGGAAGAAAATAACAGAATTATCTTAACCGTAAATTCAGACATCACTCTAAATGTCGAAGGTGCAGTGACACAGTATGAAGACATAGAGTTCACCATCTACGCGATGAATCCAGACTTCGTGCGCCTGACCCTCGGAGCCTACGGCGGTGTGCCTAACCCCATCAAGGATATAACAGGCCAAGCAGGAGAAGCCATAACCGAGAACATCGTGATACCTTCATACACGATTTCTGACAAAGACCAGGGTTCGGGCGAAGATGGCAATACCGGAGACAATTCTATCACTATCCCCTCAGTGACCATGACACCGGAAAACACTTTGAAGTTCACAGCCAAGGTTTCTGAACGCAACCCCTATATCTACGTATCTCCCGTGGTGGGCAGCTATATCCAGAGCCTCTGGGACAAGCAGCTCAACTTCACCATAAACTATGCAGACGGTAACGATGCAAACCAACGCACACTTTATGTGATTGGCCAGCCACTCGAACGCAGCAGCCAATTCACCGTGGAGAAGAACGGTGTGGGCAACGTGGACTTCCGCCTCGCAGAGTTTTTCCATCGTAACTGGGACAACCCGACTGTCAGCTTCACAGTAGGCGATGGCACAAAAACTTACGACTACTGTCCGGAATATGACAACCCTTTCACGCTCAGCATCCCCAACAAAAACTCACTTACAAGCGTGACCCTCAACGGTCGTCAGACCGGCATCACCGAGACCGAACTCGGCACATACATCATCGATTTCACCAAGGCTTACGAGTCGAGCAAGTATGATATACCGACCTTGAAGATCAATACCGGCAGCTCTGCTGTTGAGGAGATTGAGGAAATCACCGACTCTGCAATTGAAAGCGTAATTTACAACCTCCAGGGTGTAAGAGTCGGCAACGACATCAACTCACTTCCCGGTGGCCTTTACATACGCGATGGCAAGAAAATAATCAAAAAATAACTAAACGGGAAAGAGTACGGATTCCGATTTAACATGAGTAAGGAGTCCGTACTCCCCAACTATAACAAATCCATATGAAAGCAAACTATGCATTGACAGCGGCGCTTCTGCTCGCGGGAGCTTCTGCCGGCGTCATGATTGCCGGCGGCAACACTTCCATGCTCGCCGAAGCAACCAATACATTTGAAGTATCATCGACACCCGACAACGGTGCATCTGTGAAACAATTCAACGAAATCACTATCAAGATCAACTCTCTCTACGGTTCGTTCATGACTATGGCCGACGAAACTAAATTGGCACAAACCACCGTTACTAAAACCGGTGAAACGGCAGTGTCGGCCACAGGTTTCGGCGAAGGTTCATACGATGAAAGCACTTTCGAGATGCTCTACCCTATCCAGTTTCCCACACAGACCGAGGCCGGCGAATATACAGTCTCTCTACCGGAGGCCTTTTCGTGGAATCAAAATATGACGAAAGCAAGAATGCCTTTGTGCCTGCCGAAAACGGCAAGGTGAGCGCAGCCTCCACCATCACTATCACCGTAGACCCCAACGCGAAGAATCCCATCGACAACTTCACACTCAGCCCTGCTAACGGCGCAGCAGTAGGTTCGCTCGAAGGCATGTATATTCTCTTTCCCGACCTGAGCAACATGTCGGCACCCTACTCATCGTCAGACGAGGTGCAGATGACCCTCAGCAACGGTACAGTCACCTACACGGCACGCGCCACAGCAGATTGGAACTGGTATGAGGGGGGCAAGAAGATGAACTTCGCCTTCACCGACTCCAACGAAGAGGATGCTGTGCTGACTCCCGGCAAATGGACTCTTAATGCACCTGCCGGTGCGTTCGAATATGAGGGCACAAAGAGTGAGGCATTTACCGCCGAATATACAATTGTGGCCCCCTCCGAAACCAAGTTCTCCACTTGGGACACATTCCCGGCCAACAATGCGAAGCTCAAGAACCTCAGCAGCGTTCGCCTCATGTACATGATGAGAGACCCGGAGGCTACGCTAAACGTGAATCAGAATCTTCTCAAAAACATCTCCCTCACCCGCGACGGCAAAAATATGGGGGCGGATTTCGAACTTGGCGAACCAGAGATGATCATGAACGATGCCGTGGTGATGATTCCACTTTCGTTTGACAATCAGAACATGCCCGGCGAATTTGAACTCACAATACCCGAAGGCTTCCTTTATCAGACAAAATATAACGAAACGACACAGGAGTTCGGTGTATTCGACGGCTACCAGCAGAGTGCTGAGCTCGTGCTCAAATTCACAATCGCAACAGATGCAGAAGGCTTGTTTGACGACTACTCACTCGCACCTGAGACAGAAACCGGAGTCGTAACCTCACTCAGCGATATGACACTGACCTTCAACTCCATTCCCTCATTCATCAAGGCCAATGTCATCGCATTTGAAGAAATCACCCTCACTCAGGGAGAGACTGTATACACAGGTATTGTAAAAGAATCAAATGAGTCTTACGACCTTGCCTACGACATCACTTTCGTAGACAGCAACGACCAGGTGGTGACACCCGGAGCCGGCAAATGGACACTTGAGATACCCTCTCTCTATTTCTCACTTGACTCTGACCGCAGCGGTGAAATCAAGCGCGAATATGAAGTGGTGCCAATCGTGCTTACACCCACATCCGGCTCAACACTCAGCGAGATTACATATTTCGAGATTGCATTCCCCGGAGCCGATAACGTCGAGTTTGTGGGTTCCGACTATATGATTACCCTCACAGCCGGACAGGCTTCAGGTATACCTGCATTCAATGTTGCCAAAGTGGAAGGTGCGTCCGACCCGACATTCCGTCTGACTCCTCCCGAAGACTTTGCGGAGCCGACACTCGGATCACTGAGTTTCAACATTGAAGAGGGAGCATTCCTCATCAATGGGGCTGCCGGGGCAACAGAGGGCAACTCCCCCCACGTTCAGGCCACATATATCTACGACCGCCCCGTGTATGAGACATATACGCCGGAACCCAACAACGCCGAGGTGCTTTGCCAATCATGGGGCTACACTGTTGGCTTCGTATTTGACTCCAGTGTCTCACCCCGTATCAAAAACTATCAGACATTTGAGGGTATAGAGGTGACCTTCGATGATAAACAGCTCACCATCGGCACAGAAAACCAAGCTTATGCAGGTAAGGCAGACTGCGCATACAGCATCATGGAGAATATCCTGACATTCATGGTCATCAACCAGGAATATCACAAAGAGGGTAAAATCACCGTGAAACTTAGCGCAGACGCATATACACTTTCCGGCAAAACAGGCTTTGCAGTGGAACATTCTTGGAATGTAGTCATGCCCAAAGAAATCGAGTACACACTCACTCCTGCCGGCTCAGAAGATTCGCTCAACCCGCAGGAGGTGCAGAATTTCAACAATGTCGAACTCGTGTTTACCAACAGCACTGAGAGCAAAGTGTTCCAGCCCTCCGGAATTTCACTGAGGAAGAACGACTATTCACTATTCATGACAGCAAATATCGAGGCTGTTGAAAATGCCGAAAAGCCCACCTACAAGCTGACATTCACACCCGAGGATGGCAAATCATTCACTAATGGCGACTATGAGCTTCAGATTCGCTATGACACATTCACACTTGATGGTATATATACGTGGCCTTCAAACTACCAGTCTATAACACGCTACTTCAAACTCAACGACAACAGTGCCGTAAATGAGATCGAGACTGAAGAAGCAACAAACGTAACTGTGGTGACACCGGACGGCAAGGTTGTGCTTGACAACGCCCCCGCCTCTCAGCTCAAGAGCCTTGACAACGGCATCTACATTGTGAATGGCAAGAAGGTAGTAATCCGATAATTGAGTTTAAGTTTTTTCAGTTGTTGAGTTATGCAGCCCATAACTCAACAACTGAAAACTCAACGACTATATAATACACATGAAGAAACAATTGTTATTTGGAGCGGCAGCATTAATTGCCATGGGCGTTTCAGCTGCACCGCTCACCCCCGAGGAAGCGCTTTCGCGTATTGACGGAGGCATGATGAAGGCCTCAGGACTCAACAGTCTGAAAGGAGCGACACTCAGTTATACTGCAAAAACTGAAGCCGGCAATCCGGCAGCCTACGTGTTCAACAAAGGACACAATGGATATCTTGTGGTCAGTGGTGACGACTTGGCATATCCGGTGCTCGGCTATGCAGACAAGGGAAACTTTGACGCAGAGAATATGCCCCCACAGATGAAATGGTGGCTCGGCGAATATGCACGCCAGATAGCATATGCCACTGAGCATGGTGCAAAGCAGGATAAAGAATCTGCCGGGAGAGTTGCGAAAGTAAACGGTGAAGCCATCGCCCCACAGATTAAGACCAAGTGGGACCAAGTGGAACCATATAATAACATGTGTCCGCTCTATGGTGCAGCCCGCACATATACCGGTTGTGTAGCTACAGCTATGGCCCAGGTGATGAACTACTGGAAATATCCGGAAGCAGGACAGGGCAAAATCAGCTATGACAGCGAAAGCCTCGGCAAGCGTCTCAGTCTCGACTTCTCAAAACGCAAGTTTGACTGGGCCAATATGATCGACACTTATCTGCCGGGTCAATACACAGAAGCACAAGCCGACGCAGTGGCTTATCTGATGAAAGCAGCCGGATATTCCGTGAAAATGGACTATGCCCAGGATTCGTCGGGAGCATTGGCAATGAACATAGCCAACGGACTCCGCAAATACTTCAACTACGATTCCAACATATTCTACACCCTGCGTGAATATTACTCTGCCACTCAATGGGCACAGATGATATATGACAACTTGAAGAATGTCGGTCCGTTGCTCTATGGTGGCGGTTCGATGCTCGGCGGCGGTCACTCATTCGTGTGCGACGGTTACGACGGCAACGGCTATTTCCACTTCAACTGGGGCTGGAGCGGCATGTCTGACGGTTACTTCTCACTCGATGCGCTCAATCCCTCCTCGCTCGGCTCTGGCGGAGGCGGCGGCGGTGGCTACAACTTCACGCAAGATGCAGTGTTCGGCATCCAGCCACCCACGGGCAAGCCCACCGAAGAGCGTCCGTTGGCAATCACACAGATGGGTTCGTTATTCGGTCAGATTTCAGGCAGTACACTCGCTTTCGGTCTCTTCGTGCAGGAGGGTGCCGCTTGGGTGAATTATAACCCCACCGGCATGAAAGTTCAGTTTGGTGCCATTATCGAGCCTCTTGGCGAGACCCAAGGCGAGAAGAAGTTCACACTCATATCAAACAAGCGATACAACATTGTGCCCGGATATGGTGCTGATCCCACCACCATGAAGCCGCAGGTCAACCTCAATGACCTCAACCTTGCCGATGGCAAGTATAAGTTCACAATCGCCACAATTGCACTTGAGGAAGAAAACGCCCAGCCGGTGCCGGTGCTCTATCCTTACAGCTGTTACAACTATGTGATTGTGGAAAAGAAAGGTGACACATACAGCATATCGGTTGAGGATGTATTTACGCTCGATTTGAAAAGCGGTGAGATCGTAGGGGACCTTTACGCCGGATGCCTCGCCACAGTGAAAATCTCATTGGAGAACACTGCAGACCTGGAGCTTACCAAAGGTTTCGCACCCGCTCTAATTTACAACGGTTCGATATATTATCTCGGAGAGAGTATCTTCGTGACATTGAAACCGGGAGAAAAAATGACACGAGAATGGGTTACATCGTTCACCGCCACCCAGTCTCAAGTGCCGAGCACCAATAAAGACACTGAGTTCTACCTGACATTCTTCGATGAGGGTACTTATAATACTTACGACAATTCAGTCTACAAGAAAGTTGTGATGAAAGCAAGACCCTCAACGCCGCAAGTCACGGTCACATCAGCACCTGTTATCAAGGGTGCTGAGGTCAAGAAGGTGAAAATAAGCGGCAGGACATATGATGTATATCAGGTGGAAAACCGTATGGATATCCCTGTGGAGAGCAATCTGATGCTCAAGAAGGGCTACTTCTCATACAATGTCATGGCTTGTGTTGTGCCATTGGTGACCTCAGGCGACGGCCAGGTGGCAGTGCTTACCTACGGCAGCTCACCGATGATGCTCACAGTGGGCGAAGAGACCAAGTTCAGCACAAATCTCGGTTTTGCCACAGCAGAGCAAGACAAATACTATCAGCTCGTCATGGCATACGAAGTGCAGGGTGGACTGGCAGCCCTCTCCACCCCGACATCTATCTTCCAGCTCGCCGATCTCAGCGGCGTGGAGGAGATCGAGGATGAGACACTCAACGAAGCAGCCGACAACCGCATCTTCAATCTTCAGGGCGTATATGTGGGCAACGACCTTGAGTCGCTTCCTTCAGGAATATACATCGTGAACGGCAAGAAAGTGCGCAAATAACAGCAGCAATAATCAGAATTCCGGTAGAGTCAAAGCTACGTCACGGCACTCCGAAGATTCTGACGAACATATCGGATTGCGGAAAAATTTCCGCAATCCGATATTTTTTTATAAATTTGCAACCTAAAGCAAAAATTAGACTTATGAAAGCTTATGTATTTCCCGGACAGGGAGCCCAGTTTGTAGGAATGGGCAAAGATTTGTACGATAATAACGCAGAGGCCAAGGAGCTTTTTGAGAAAGCTAACAAAATACTTGGTTTCCGCATCACGGACCTGATGTTTGAGGGCACAGAGGAAGACCTTAAGCAGACCAAGGTGACACAGCCGGCCATCTTCCTTCACAGTGTGCTTTTGGCCAAGAGCCTTGGCGACGAGTTCCGGCCAGACATGGTGTCAGGCCACAGCCTCGGAGAGTTCTCCGCACTTGTGGCGGCAGGAGCGTTGAGCTTCGAGGAGGGTCTCAAACTTGTGTCGAAACGTGCGCAGGCCATGCAGAAAGCATGTGAGATGCGCCCCTCCACAATGGCAGCGGTGCTCGCACTTCCTGATGAGAAGGTTGAAGAACTTTGCGCTGAGGTAGATGATATTGTTGCTCCGGCCAACTATAACTGCCCCGGCCAGGTGGTAATCTCGGGTACAATCGAGGGTATCGATGCCGCATGCGAGAAGATGCTTGCGGCCGGTGCGAAGCGTGCCATGAAGCTGAAGGTGGGTGGTGCATTCCACAGCCCGCTCATGCAGCCCGCACAGGAAGAACTTGCAGAGGCAATCGAGGCAGCAGAATTTCAGACTCCCCGCTGCCCCATCTACCAGAACGTGGATGGCAAACCCCACACTGACCCCAAGGAAATCAAGGAGAACCTTATCAAGCAGCTTACCGCACCCGTGCGTTGGACATATGATGTGCAGGCAATGATTGCCGATGGCGCCAACGAGTTCGTAGAGCTCGGCCCCGGCTCAGTGCTCCAAGGCTTGGTTAAGAAGATTGACCGCAGCGTTGCCACTTCCGGTATGCAGTAATCAGTGACGGTAAACCAAAGTTGTAACATAAAGTTCTCAAGTTGCTTACAACTTGAGAACTTTACTAATTTTAGATTATAATGAATATAGCGATAGTTGGAGCAAGCGGCGCAGTGGGCCAGGAGTTTCTCCGTGTGCTTGACGAGCAGGATTTTCCAATTGACAACCTGCGACTGTTCGGTTCGAAACGCTCAGCCGGGCAGACACGGACATTCCGGAGCAAGGAATATGTTATAGAGGAGTTGACACACGACTCAGACTTCAGCAACGTAGACATAGCCTTCACATCGGCAGGGGCCGGCACATCGAAAGAATATGCCGACACCATCACGGCTCATGGCACAATAATGATCGACAACAGCTCGGCATTCCGCATGGACCCCGACGTGCCATTGGTGGTGCCCGAAGTTAACCCCAAGGATGCACTCGACCGTCCGCGAGGCATAATAGGCAATCCTAATTGCACCACAATCCAGATGGTGGTGGCGCTCAATGCCATCGAAAAGCTGAGTCATATCACCAACGTGCATGTGGCCACTTACCAGGCAGCCAGCGGAGCCGGGGCCACTGCCATGCAGGAGCTTCAGAACCAATATGGCGAGATAAGCCGTGGCGAGAAACCCACAGTGGAGAAATTCGCGCACCAGCTTGCCGACAACGTGATACCCCACGTAGACATCTTCCTCGACAATGACTATACAAAAGAGGAAATGAAGATGTATAACGAGACACGCAAGATAATGCACAGCGACATCAAGGTGTCAGCCACATGCGTGCGAGTGCCAGTGCTTCGCGCCCACAGCGAGGCGATATGGGTGAAGACCGAACGTCCCATCTCTGCCGCCGAGGCCCGCGAAGCCTTTGAGAAAGCTGAGGGAATCGTGGTGGTGGAAGAGCGCGATGGCAAGAAGCACTACCCGATGCCGCTCTTTGTGGCCGGCAAAGATCCGGTCTACGTGGGCCGCATACGCGAAGATGTGAGCGACCCATGCGGTCTGACATTCTGGGTTGTGGCCGACCAGATAAAGAAAGGAGCCGCGCTCAACGCCGTGCAGATAGCCCAATGGCTCATCGCCAACGACAAGTGACGTCTGACCCGGTTTTCATCGCCAATGATAACTGAATACAAACCTGTCGGCATCGGCGGTGACAAGATTCGGGGCCTCTGAAGGCCATTCACAGGGCTCGCCTATGACTTCGCCGCTACATTTCACTATGGCCTCCTTGCGGGTCCATATGCGCGTCAGCTCCAACGCCGGGCTTGAGGAATTGCGGATTTTACGGCACTCCGCTTCGCTGAATGCCACGCCCATCAGTTCCTCCAATTCCTCCCCGCTCACAATATCCTCCACATCGCAACCTACGGGACGGTCTGCAACCGCCGCCATCACGGCAGCCTTGCAATGCGACAAAGAGAAGTGTATGGAGGGATAGTCCGCGAAACGAGGCTTGCCACCGGCATCTTTCACGATTAGAGGCAACTCAGATATACCATAATATTCACCCAACAGGGCAAGGAGTACGTTCCTTGCCCTGTTGCTTAATTCCATAGGAGTCAACTTGCGAGTGTTCTCCAAAATAAGAATTCTTACATCGCCTTGCCGGCATACTATCTTTTCCATATCATCATCAATATATTCTGGTGGAAAAGATATTCATAATCCACCTTGTCGTGCTCACTTCCATGAAGTTTTGGATAGTAACCGAAAAATTATTATTTTTGGGAAATCATTACAAACACCCCCCCGATATGGCACAGATAATACCTGCAATCATCGATGTTTCCAACAAGATAATCAGACTTCGCGGCGAACTCGTATTGCTCGACCGCGACGTAGCAGAAATTTATGGCACTGAAACAAAATTCATAAACCAGGCCGTAAAGAACAATCCCGACAAGTTTCCCAAAGGATACGTTTACTCGCTTGACAAACAAGAATTTGCAGACTTGAAGTCAAAAATTTTGACTTCAAGTTCACCATATTCTACATCTCATGGAGGAAGTCGTAAGTTGCCTTCCGTTTTCACTGAGAAGGGGCTTTATATGCTTGCCACAATCCTCAAAGGCAAGAAAGCAGTGGCCGCAACATTGCAAATCATCGAAACATATGCAAAAGTTCGTGAAATGCAGCGCGACATGCTTGAAATTCACGACACAGCAAATCCGGAGACTAAAAAGTCTAAAACAATGAGAGTAGGTGAAACACTCACCGAAATCTTAATGCCCGACTTACGCACATATGAGACAGAATCTACGTTAGAGATAAACCTCTTTGTAGGAAAAATCAAACATGTGATAAAACGCAAGCGCGTTGTTGATGCGGAACAAGACGAAATTGAAGAGGTCGAAGAAATGGAAATGCCTTACGGTAAAGCTGATAACATTCAAAGTAAAACAAATCCCATCGAAACCCACTCTTAATAGGAAGTTGGAATATGAAAAAGTTTTGGGCTGAGATTATCGCAGGAGTTATTCCAGGTAAGATGCTGCGCAACCAATGGCGCGGCAAGCTGCGCTATGGGCTTTCAAACATACGTAAACTTAAACGAGCAGTCAAGGAGCACACTGAGCCACCTCAGCATTACCTCACAGTCTGCGCCATAGCTAAAAATGAGGGGCAATATTTCAAGGAATGGCTTGACTGGCATATAGGTCAAGGTGTGGAAAAATTCTATATCTACGACAATAGCAGCGAGGATGACACGGCAGCTGTGTTGCAGCCATACGTTGACAAGGGGGTAGTGGAATATATAATCTGGCCGGGGGTGGCCATGCAGCTTCCCGCCTATGATGATTGCCTGAAGCGACATCGCTTCGATGCACGCTGGATTGCATTCATCGACCTTGACGAATTTATTGTGCCCATAAAATACAACAAGCTCACCGACTTCCTCATGGAGGCGGAAGACTATTCGGTAGTGGAGATAAACTGGCAGATATATGGCAGCGGCGGAGCAAAGCAGCATGAGCCGGGAGATGTAATGCAACGCTTTCATAAGCACTCAGTGGGCAACCATATACTCAACCGCCATGTGAAGAGCATCGTGGATCCCCGTCGCGTATGCAATATGATAGGGTGTCACGAGGCTGCCCGGATAAGCGGCAAGGCCGCTGACTCACATCTGCTACCACTGAAGCGGAGTTTTCGCGACCGCGAACCGCAGCAAGACACGATAAAGATAAATCACTATGCCGTGAAATCGTATGACGAGTTTCTGGAGAAACGGGCACGCGGCAGGGCACGCGGGCGCATCAGGATGCGCGAACTGGAATATTTCGACCGCTTCGACCTGAACGACATCGAAGATTAAGAGCCCATCTCATAAAAATTTTGCCCATAGGGGTCGCAGAGTTGAGTCCATGGTAATTTTTATGAGATGGGCTCTAAATCAATAGGCTCCTCACTATTATCCATAATCAGTCGTTTGTTTAGCTCTCAATATTCATCACTCTTTTGCGCACATCAGGGTATAGTTCAAAAATCTTTGCGAGTGCCTCTGCGTTGAGGTCCGTGCTACCCTTGAAGTTGGTGGTTTTGAGTGATAGTGATTTTGGTTTATGCAAGCCCTTAGGCTTGTTGTGTCCGAATGGCACCGGCAGGATTTTCAAGCCGTTGGCCACGGCAGCTGCCCAGAACCATATATCATCGGTGGTAGGTGCCACCTTAGAGAAGAGTTCCACGTCAATCATCTCCGGTTTTAAGGCATGCGGTGGATAAAGCACACCCCCGACACCTGTCTGAATGTTGTCGAAGCGGGCATGTATTCTCTTGGAGAGGAAATGGTACCACCTGTATTTGCGCCATTTGCGATATGGCAGTCCCGGCTTCATGAGCTTCACACGATTGGCAATCACTGCATCAGGATAGCGTGAATGCCAGTCAAGCAGGTCGCGCACGAGGTTTACGTGATAGTCCACATCATCGTCGATCGTGATAATTACCGAATCGGGGAAATCAGATAGGGCAGGCACCAACTTTCGATATGACCTTATGTCGCGGTCATAATTTCTTATTTCGAAAATGTCTGAACTCTTCTCCAGTTCGAGTAGCTCCTTTGGGATTCCCTCATCGCCAAACTGGCTGAAGGTGAGATAAAGCACAAGTCGGTCGGGAAGCACTGAGCCACGCAATATCGACCTTATAGCACCGATTGCATATGATATAGCAGCCGGAAATGAGGTCAATGATACCACTACGTGCGGTTTTGTGTCTGCTGTCATAATGGCGTGGTGTTCAGAGTTCGAAGCTTGATTTTTCGGGCAGTATGGTCTCGAAGGCCTCTTTTAGTTCGGACATCACTTCCGCGTAATTACGTATGCGCTTGTTGTCGTTGAGACATACCAGATTGTACGACTGATTGCGTATGGCCTGCACCGCCTCTTTGGAGCGCACCATTAGCGGGAACATCTTAGTGTCGGCATAGGTATTGTAGGGCACGAAGTTGCCCTTGCATATCTGCCATGTGCGGAAAAGCTCCGGCGTAAGGTCGTTAAGCGCACGGAAGCGGTTGACCGACGTGGCCGTAAGTTCATCGCCGGCTGCCTGCCACACTTCTTCGAATGTGGCCTTCAGATAGGGCTGGGCATTGTGTGGAGTGCGCAGGGTGATAAACTTATTGTATGGGAGCATCAGGTAGTTCCAGAACAGTTTCGAACCATAACTTGGGTCAAACCACTTGTCGCGGTCGGCATTTATCACCTCTTTCTTGTCGAAATGTTGGTTTATGATGCGTATATTGTTTTTTATTCTCACATACCATTGCGACCAAGAGGGATTGTACTGAAAAGCGGCTATATCGCAAGGGAGTCCGTTGCGGAAGAACCTGTCTGACCCGATATGGTTTATGATATAGAAGTCATCGTTGAAATATATGAAATGCTCCGCCAGACCGGGAATTTTGTGCAGATAGCGTTCTATCACCACCGAGTTGTAGGTGGGGAGGAACTTGCCGGGGATATAGTCCTTGTGGTCCACAAGGTGGAGTTTCGGGTTGGAGACATCGAGCCATTCCGGCTTCTGACCGCTCGTGACGAAATGAATCTTACGCACCCAGGGAGCGAACTTCTCCACTCCCCGAAACCAGTAGCGGAGCAGACCGTAGTCTCGGAAGCGGGTCTCGGAGACGCCATTGGCTGTGTTGCCCTTGTCGCCGGCATACTTCTCGAACTCGGATTGCCATTTGGGGTCGTTCATATCGACCCAGGTTACTATTATATCTATATCCATGAGAATTCTCAGATTTGGTTAACTTCAAGACCTGTCGGACTTGTCGGACTTGTCGGACCTGTCGGAGTCGTCTGACTTGGGTATCGCGTATTTGAAGCGGTTGTGAGTCCAGAGGTAATACTCCGGATGCTCGCGTATCTCCTCTTCGAGTCGCTTGAAATAGAGGTCGGTGAGTTCGAAGTCGCTAAGCTTCTCAGGGTCCGGAGCAAGTTCCTGAAACTCCGCCTCATAATATCCGCGCTTCACCTTGCGCACCTTCATGAAGAAAGCCCCGAATCCGAAGTGCTTGGTAAGTTTCTCGGTGCCGGTAAGCACCGGGATGCGGTGGTTGAGGAAGTCTATGAAATATTTGGACTCGCGGCGTTTGGGCGACTGGTCGGCTATGAAGCCTACTATCACCGGCAACGGGTCGTGTACGGCTTTTGCTATATGGCGCACCGTCTCGCGCATCGGCACGCAAGTGTTGCCGAAACGCCCTCTTATATGGAGCATCAGGTCGTCCATAAGCTTGTTGGCAAGCTTATGATATATCTGATAGCAGGTGGAATAGGTGTTGAGCCACATGCCGGTTGAGGCAATCCACTCCCAGTTGCAATAATGACCTATGTAGGTGGAATAAGATTTACCTTCGCGCAGCAAGTCGTTGACGTGGCCTATGTTGGTAAATTTCATGCGCCGCTGCATCTCCTGGGGCGAGATAGTACACATCTTCACCGTTTCCACGACCTGGTCGATGAAATGATGATAGAATTTTTTCTCTATGCTTATAATCTCAGCCTTCGACTTCTCCGGGAATGAAGTGGTGAGATTCTTGCGCACTATCTTGCGTCGGTAACGCACCACATGGTATACCGGAACATACAGGATGTCGGAGATAACATACAGCACGCGAAACGGTATATGTGACAATAGTTTGATCAGGCTTGGGAGCAAACTGCGCATGATAACAATCCTATAAGGGAGCCAAAGGCATCCGATTTTGCGCAAAGTTACAAAAAAATCCTTTACTCTCCCAATTATACTGCACCTAAACATACCCCAACAGCAACAAATCCTGAATCACACTATCTCTCCAATCGAACATACAGCGGGGGCCTCCGATATCTGAAGCCCCCGCAGCCTTATATATGTGCAGCCATATGCCCCTATGTAGCAAGACAAAGCCTTATCTTACGATTTCTTTTGTAATTTCGTTGCCGCGACGAACCACATATATGCCATATTCCGGATTCTCAACAGAACGGCCCTCCATATCGTAATATTTAACCGGTTCGTTATCAGCATCCACACCTTGAATGCCGGAATCGCCTATGCTGCGTATCACTGAGAAACGTCCCCATTCGGAATCAGCCTTGTAAGCCTCGATAGATTCAGCCGGCACGAAAAGCACACCGGACCGATAAACCGATGCATCAAACATCGAACCACCCGGTATAATAGACGAAGCGAGTCCCTTGGGCGGGCGGGTGGCCTTGCATGTCACACTACGTATATTATTTGCAAGATAAAACGAGAGCTCTTCTACAAGCTGAAGTGAAGACGGCAATGTTATCTCCTTTATATTTCGAGCATTGTAGAACGAGGCACTACCTACAGTCACGACACCTTCAGGCAACTCATAGGCTATACCGGCCCGAGCCGCCGGATATTGTATCAGCTTGTCGCACTCCGCATTGAAAAGCACACCGTCAATGCTTTTGAAACTTTCATTGCCGCTGGCAACATTGATTTCTGCCAATGATTCGCACTCGGAGAATGTAAGTTGCGGTATGGTTTTGAGTGCGGAACCAAGCGTTATGCTCTCAAGGTAACGGTTGGCACTCAAGGCATAGTCGTCGATTCCATGCACATTGTCGAGCATTACAAAACTTTTGACTTTCTTACCACCCGGATAAGCCAACAAATAAATGCCCGATGCACTACCCTTGCCACTGTAAAGCACTCCATCTATCGATACATACTCCTCGTTTGCCTCATCTACGTTGATCTCAGTCAAGCCAAAACACTGCTGGAACACACCATCACCCATATCTCCGAGAGATGCGGGGAGCGTCACAGATGTCAGGTCCTCACAATACTCAAATGCATAGTCTCCGATACGAAACACGGTAGAGGGGATGTTCATGTCGTAGAGCGAATAACAATGGCTGAAAGCCTGATTGCCGATATAACTTATACCTTCGGGCAACACCAGAGTGTAGAGTCCCTGATTGTTGAACATCGCTAAATCTCCTACCTGCGTCACCTTGAATGTCTGAAAATTGTAAGACACCTGAGCCGGAATCACAACATCTCCACGGTAAGTGCTTACGTAACCACTCGCATCCGCCTTAGTGGTGGCATAGGTCAGGGCCGCAGTCTTGCGGCTTGATGTGTTGGACAACACGTTGTAATATGCGCCATCATGCACGAAATCGTAGGCAGAAGCACTAATCGCAACAGCAACTAAAGATGCAGCTAATGTTATCAACTTAATGTTCATCATAGTCAATTTCTATAAAAAATCCCCTCAATAAAGGCCGTTGCAGTCTCTATCGAGGGGCAATAAACATATTAATACATTGTATTGCGTTATTTTACAAACTTAGCACGGGCATCTCCCGCACGAACGATATAGACACCGTTGGCAAGATTTGCTGTCGAAATCACCGCACGCGAGTTCACCTGAGCCGAAGCCACCTTCTCGCCGGCAGCGTTGAACACCTCTGCCAGACAGCAGCCACCGTTGACAATTATATCGCCATCTGTTACGCTGATGCTTACCTTATCGGCCTCCATCTCAGCGACTCCCGACATGTTGCCGCTCTGGAACACGTGCAGCTTGACACGCGAACCGGCCTGAGCTACATATACGTCAGTCTCACGCGGGTCTGTAGACTCATTCTTGTCAAATGTGAGCGTGGCGGTGTATACATCATTCTCACCCTCTTTAGACAAGGCAGAACATGAAATCCAGTCTGCTTTTGTCACACCGTCGGCAGTCACTGCCCATGTGTCAGGACTATGCATGGCCCGAATATCCAAAGTGTGGCTACCACCTTCACAAGGCACCTTGATATCGGCATTGGCATCGGCCACAACCTCCATATATGAGTAGCTTGCCCCGAGGGCCATGATAAGACCTGCGAAATGTCCTTTGGATGACGGATAATAGTTGAGATTGTAGAACGTGTCGTATGTACCTCCATTCTCTTCATTCTCATATACCATCATGTACACTACAGAATTGCCATGTATCTTGTCATCTTCTGACCTCATATATGGTATGGCAATACCGTCATTACCCTCGATATTGTAAGGAGATACAAGCACAAGCACGTCTCCATCGGCAGTCACCGGCACATCAAGCTTAAAGCGGAGGTTTTTATAATTACCGGCTTCTATTGCCGGCAAAGAATTAATCTCCGCACCTGTAAGCATGGCTTGACCAATCACAGCGGCACTCTCCTCATTTTCATTTTCCGGCAAGCGGAACACATTGAGCACGAATGCAGTTTTTTCGTCAAGCATACCATTGGCATCTCCGGTCACTTGCGCTGTGACATCTACATAGTCGAAACCGTAGGGCACTTCGGTGGCAGCATACAGACTACCCAACCCGAGCACATCGAGACTTCCAGGGAGACGGCCAAGCAGCATTTCCCATTGGTTATTGATGTCGGCATGAAGTCCGATAGTTGACTTACTGATCGCGAGAGAGCCCTTAGGATCGAGAAAATCATAATAGGCCACACCAAGTGGACCGTCATAGCCATCCTTACCTTTGCCATAAAGACGTCCGCCAGCCTGCATCAACGAATAATTTGATCGGTAATCAGCAGAACGGCTCTCAAACTTGCCGGTGAGCAGCGGTGCCGGATATGTCTGTCCTAAAGTGTAGGCCGGGGTGGTGAGATTTTTGGCCTCAGAAGTAGCTGAAGAACCATCTGCCACGGCATAAGTCCATTCGTTTGAGAGAATATCCTCGGAAGTGTTTACCCATGTGGCTTCCACACCGAAAGGAATAAGCATGCGGTAATCACCATCAATCTCCTGCATCGTCGGTGTAAGAGACTGCTGTTTGAAGAAACCACCCGGAAGTGTATATGAAGGCTTGGGCATAGGCACGCCGAGAGCCACATCATCAAGAGCCATGCCCTGACCATTGACACCATAATAGCGGAATGCAAACTTTACATCTTTTCCCACAAAGTCAGACACGTTGACATATATGGGTGCGTAAACATTCACATCATAACGGTGCATATCAGCCAAGAGTTGCTCCTCTGTGTAATTTTGATTGATGTAGTCTTTGAGGCTCCACAACTTGACCCATTCGGAATCGCTGTTGCCCTCACCCTCGGTAGCATATACCTCAAGAAGGTTATTCTCGCCGGTGAAATCCTTGTTATCTCGGTTATACAGACACCAACCCGGACGGAACTGCAATTTGAAATATAACCATTCTTCCGCCTTAGGGTTGAGAGCCGGTGTGACAAGCCATTCATCCTGCTCGAGATTGGGTCCCTCCTTCTCTGCCCACATCACATCGCACATGATATATGCGAAGCATTCGCCGGAAAAAGATGTGGTTGCGAATTGCGCCGGTATACTTCCTGTTGTTTCATTGCTCATCGTAAGCCATGTGAGGTCCCATTTGTTATCATTGTTTCCGACATGAGCATTACCTTTGCGGCTGAATTCCGACCAACCTTGAGGCAGCCAACGGTTGGCCACATTGCCAAATGCCGATGGGTCGCGTTCTTCAAAACCTTCGAAAAAGCTGTTGCGGTTTTCGCTGTCAGCGGCTGCTCCCTGCGCACGCAAAGAGCTTTTGAGTTGCTTGCCGAACGCCATCGGCGCCGCTTTTCCTGCCACCGGAGTTTCTTCTTGGGGCACAATTGCCAATGCCCCGAGTGCGGGAAGTGCGAGTCCTAATGCAACTAAAGTAGTTTTATTCATAAGTGAAAATTTTGTTAGTTATTTTTCTGCCGGGCAAAAATTCCCGGCAGAAATGATAAATTAATGCTTTACTTTTCACAAGTCCAATTTGCGAGACTTGAATTAATGCTTTCAGATTGTCAGTTTAAAGGTCCGTGAACCAACGCGAACAATGTAGACTCCGGATTGCAGCGTTTCAATGCAGACTTTTGAAGGAGCCTTTGATATACCGGCCAGCTTCAGTCCGTTGGCCGAGAATACATTCACACTCATGCCCTCGGCACCCTCCACTATGATGGCACCCTTGTACGCTTTGACGGCTACATCAGATGTCGAGACCCGATCCAAGCCTGCATACTTGGGCTTGAATTCCACCAGCACTTCATCGGAGCCGTTGTCAGCGGTGTTCTCGTCACCATCAAATGCTATATCTGCCTTATATGTTGCCTTGGCCGGGGATTCCGATGTCCATGGGATATCAAATGTGAACACCGCCTCCTCATCAGACTTTAAAGCGGATCCCTGATGACTATCCACAATAACGCCATCGCACAGGAGGTTCACATTGTAAGCACCCTCGAGCACCTGTTCGAAACCATCGTTTATAACCGTCACCATAATCTGTCCCTCTCCATCTACCGGAATCTCCCCTTCAGGAGCCGAGATTGAGGTAATCATAAGGTTATTCAGGTATCCGCTCATGAGCGTAATGTATTCATGACCGGAAGCAGATGTGCCATTGTAAGCCACCACATGATAGTTTTGGAAACCGCGCGGAGCAAACTCATCTGTATATGTTTTTACTGCACCGGGAGTGAGGTCGTCCGAAAGTTCATCAATAAGTTTAGTGCCACGGTATATTTCCACTTTCGATATTGACAAAAGGGGTGCACCCTCCGTATCAAGGGCCGGCAATTTGAAGCTAAGATCGATGTTGCGGTTGTTATCCTCCTGAGCCTTGGCAGTCAACTCACTGACGTTGGCAGGGGTAGGATAATGCACGCTGATTGCAAAATCCTTAACAGCCAAAGCTGCATTAGCCTCATAGAACTTTGCAAAATCCTCGATACCCACGCTGTAGACTCCATCTTCAGCCACACTGAAATTGACTTCGAACTCAGACCACTCATACTCGTTTGCTTTAGAGGCAATTTCGATATAATTCTTGGTATTGTCAAGTTCGCCAGTGTAAAGATCGGTGAGTTCAGCCTCGTCGCTGGTCGGCTCATCAGCTATCAGCACACGCAGTTTTATAGGAAGGAGATTGTAGGCATTTGTGCCATTGGCCGCAGCTTTAAATGAGAGAGTATATGTTGCCGAAGCAGAGTATTTTGCAGGGGGCAAGAAGAGGAACTCCGAGCGGTTAAAATACAAAGTACTGTTTGACACGGCGCATGTCTGTTCGCCTATCTTGTCAAGAACCCAGGTAGGAGATGCTGCCGAGTTGCCTGTATTGGGGTCAAGCACCATCACACCGGCCTCACCGAAGCTCTCAATACTGTTGAGGTCAAGAGCATACGGCAAATCATAGGGTTCGCCTGCATAAACATTAACAGTCTCAGTCTCGCCAACTGTCTCGCCATAAAGGACACTTACAGTGTAGCAATACTCTTTTATTTTGCCGGTAACTTCATCTTCCGCAGCCGTTGTTTCAAGAGATGAAGCAACTTCCTCACTGCCACGCTTAACGGCATATCTGAGCTTGCTCATATCAAGCATACCACCGTTGACTCCGGTTGGAGCTTCCCATGTCAGATTGACTTTCGAACCATTTACCGTTGCCTTGAGTGCGGAAATATTGCCCGGAACATCAAAGCCTGAGAAGACTGTGGTTTTAGCGGGTTTGCCGGATCCGTCAGCATTGCTTATGACAACACTGATTTCATGATTTCCATCGCTGAGATTCAACTCACAGTTTTCAGTAGCGCCGGCATTTACTTTGCCTGTTGCAACTTCTTCACCATCTGCGCTGACGACATAGTCAAGCTCTCCGGCGAGTGTGCCTCCTCCATGATTTTTGGTTGGAGCAGTAAATGTCACCACAGTTTTGCTGCCATTGAAAACTGCCAACAAATCTTCAGCCGATGCCGGTGCCCCATCGGCAATTCCTGAGCCTGCAATATAAAGAGAGTTGTAGTAACCATCGAGAGCACCGAGATTCTCAACTGAGTAATCTGACAGATTCACTTTCATCAACGATGCGTAAGTATCATATGAACCTGCACGTCCCACAATATACATCATACCCGAAGCCGGATCGATAGCTGCCGACATAGGTATATTTGTCTGAAACTGGGCACGGCTGCCGGCTCCTGCCGTCACATCCTCGGCCACACCGGTGACCTTGTCGATTTTATATATCATACCGTAACTGCCCAGTCCCCACAACTGACCCTCACCGTCAGCCGCCAAAGCATAAATATTTACGCTCGGAGCTGAACCCACACGTGTCACCGTATGAGCCGCCCTATCATATTTTGCAAGATACTTGGTCGTGTAACTTTGCTCACACCAGCAAAATATATCACCGGTAGTCTCGTCATAAGCCATGTCATATATTTTGCCTGAGATACTATAATTTGCTGCAAAATAGCTATGAGCCCAGGGGCCGTCTTCCGTTCCGGCTGCATTTGCTTCAAAAGAATAACATGCGTAGTTATACTTCACTCCTACTACAGTCTCCGGATCAATGAATGTACCTCCGCCACCCACCGACGTGCCTGTATACTGCACATGTTGTCCCCTCCCCAACACAACCGGATTTGACAAGTCAGAGGGATTAATCTTGTAAACTCCGCCTTTAGATGAAGCGCCGAGTGCATAAATCTCCAATGGCTTCTCATCCTCAATTATAATACGCTGCGTGGTGGCAAACGATGCGTTCCCTCCTAATGTCAGTGCTAATGCTATAGCAAGAGAATGATAATGGTTTCTCATAAGCATCCTGTATTTTAAAATTATATTATTTTTATTAATTTATGTTTAATATGAATATTTTATGCACAAAAACCAACGCGGCTCAGATTAATAAAAGATATTCTGTTTTAATAATTTTTAAATCACCTACACCGAGTATCCATATTTTCGTCACATAAAATCAGAATACATTTACAAAATTATATTATTTATTGCAAAGTGCAATGTAACTGTTCAGCGGACGCACTGAGGCATTCGCCCTTAGAAAAGGGCGAGGATG
>CAJTYC010000033.1 GCA_910584185.1 uncultured Muribaculaceae bacterium | reverse complement strand
AAATTTTTGCACTCAATTGATAATCAAATTAATACGAAAGTGTTACATGGTAGGATATAGGCAACCCTGCTCCAACGCACCCTTCTCATTATAAATGAAAGCATACAAGAGACCTCTGAACATACCGTCGGCCTTGAGAGTAGCCTTTACCGACACATTGGAAGTCTTAGCCTCAAGCACTTGCAGATTGCTTGACGAGGATACATTGCCCAAAGCTGGAGTAACCTCGACGCGCACATCCATCGGTTGACACACCTTCTGGCCATCATCATTAAGCAGAGTCAGCTTATAGTCGCCGGCTGGTGCGCTGAAAGCATCGGTAAACTTAATAGGTGTGGACATGCCGGGAGCAAGGTCTATTATATAATTAGAGGTTGAAGCCACCTGGGAGTTGCCTTCCATCAGCACGGCCTTAATCTCACCATGATACTCCACATCACCATTATTGATGACATTTGTGGTAATCAGAGCCGGAATCTGCGAATATATCACGTCAGGCAGAGTGACATCAGTGGCTTCCAAATCAAAATAATCAGGGTTGGAAAATGAAACCTCATCACCCTCAACCTTGACATTAAGGATATTCGGATAGCCGATATATTCATCACGCACCTGAATCCAATCATGCTCACCACCGGTCATTCTGACAGCCGGGTAAAGAGTATACTCACCCGCTGCGAGATTGCCGAAATTCACATTGCCGAAATCGGGAGCATAACCGGTGGCATTCATGGCGAGAGTATTTCCCTTAGGACCTTCGATTACCTTCACCACCTCACCGGCATTATCTTTGAGCACAAGCGCATAGTCGAAGTCTGCGTCACGCCAGCCATGATTATACACCTTGCCCGTGAGCTTAATCCTCACATCCTCACCATTGCCGATTTTTTCCTTTGCAGCAGAGAGAGCCTCAGTCGAAGTTATCTCCACGTGAAAATCAGAGAGTTGGTCAGAGACAGGCTTTATGCCGGTGATAATACGCTGCGAATAGTTGAAGCCGCCGTCGGAACCACCAATACCCTGAGTGGGTGGAGTTAGTGCAGATGTGTTGAAATAACCGTTGCTCATGCCTCCCCAGCCCCAATTTACATGAATGAAACCGTTTGCATCCATGCCGTCAAACACATAGGCATGGCCACCCGAAGCGGAGCGACCGTAAGCGAGCACCGGACGACCGGCCTCGAGCTCGGCGTGGATAAAGCCTAGCCAATCGCGTGTGGCATAATGCTCGCGCTTGCGGTAAGCGAGTCCGCGGTCATAATTGAAATAATTCACCAGAGCCGGCGGCACATCATAATCTGTAGCGCCCGACTGCGTGTAATACACCATATCGACCGACACACCGCAATGCAACATCAGCTCAGCCACAGCTGCGCGGCTCTGCTCGCTTGTAAAACCGTCGGCATGAAGCCTGTCGGCATAATATGGAATCATGGCATCCCAATTATAGTCGGTACTGCCGAAATCGGCAGTCAGCGTGTTGCCATTCAGAATTGCCGGGCTGTAAGTGTGCGTACCTGTGCCACGCTTGGGCCATTGATGCACAAACATCACCTGGGCCATGGCAGTAGCAACACAGCCGGATGGAGAACGCTGCCCCACTGCATATTCGGGGCAAAGGTCATTGAAGGGAGAATCCTGGTTCCACATCACATATCCCTTATCGTTGGCAATCGGCGCAACGGGGGTCCACTGACCGTTGTCATCGGTATCTGCATCATCCGCACCGGCAGCATTCTTCAGAATAGAGACAAGCGCCGGTGGAGCCGTGCGTATATCAAACTCACCATCGTCGGCATAACCTACCACGGCATCGCCCAAAGTCACCACGAAGCCCTTGCGAGCATCGGTGAAATTGTACACACATAGATTTGCGGTGCCATTTGCCGCCCGCGACTCGAAAGCGAGCCGTTTGGCGCGAGAGCGCATAGCGGCAAAACCGTCAGGAGCGGTACCGGCCGCCGAGGCCGATATCGCTCCCAACAAAAGTATTGATAAAATTGAAGCTTTCATACAAATTGAAATCGAATTGAAATCATGTTACAGTTAACCCTGCTTTGCAGATCTCTTCTCATTGCAGGTCACCTTACGATATACTTACGGCCATTCTTCACGTAAATGCCGGGGACTGTCATATCCTTCACCTGAGTTCCGGTGATTGTGTAAATGCGGGTATCCTCCACATCAGCCACCACAGTCTCTACCGCAGAATTGTCGGAGTTCGGGTCCACCTCAAAATATATACGCTGTGGAGTGGAGGGTGTGATGCCATCGCTCATGAAGAGAGAATATGCGGTAATGTCGACATAATACTTACCCGCCTCAGTGTAAGGCTTTGACGCATCCAGATAAAGAGTGTTGCCCTGAATATATACATTCTCGCCTGAAATATATTCCAGATATTTGCCATAAGCACCGTCGTCCATCGTCAATGAGAAGCCGATGTAATCATTCTGTTTGAAGATTTCGGTCTGGTCCACATATTCTACTGTCATAAGCTGAAGAGAGCGCACCGGCTCGGAAGGAGTCACCTTCACCTTGTCGATACCCTCGCCGTTGCACTCATATACGAGCTGTATCTCACCGTTGAAATTATCGGGAGTCTCACCCATGAGGAAAAGACCGGCAGGGATGACGAGCAGATATTTCCCTTTATCGAGCGCAGCTGTACTGAGAGAGAAACTGAAGGTATTTGTGGAGCCCTCCACTGCGGAATAAGTAGTGGTAGAGGACACCTTGCTGTTGGTTATGCCATACTCGTTATATTCAAGCTTGTCACCCACATAAAGTTTGGTTTCATTGCTCGAGAGCTTGGAGTTAAACTTCACCACATCCTGACCGGGGAAAGAGATTTCGAACTTCTGGATTTTAGCGAGAGCCTCATCGTTAGAGGGGGTCATTGCATATTCAGGAGCTTGCGGAGCGGTGAACTTGACATCGACCGAATAATCCTGATTAAATCCGCCATCGAATGTAAATGAGTTAGACTTGACGGTGATTCGATAGTCACCCGACTCGGTGGCAATGCCATTGAAAATGGCCCGGAAGCTATTGTCAGAGATACGCTCGAAATAAGATTGAGAGTAAGCACCGCCTACGGAGCGTACCGACTCTTCGCCCTCTACGGTTGTCACCAATTCAAGATTAACCGTTGGATTTCGGCCAAGTTCCACTTTCGCAATTTCCGGGAAAGAAATCACGGCATCATAGAGCATCGACACATTGGCATTGTCGGCCGGTGTCATGTCAATCTTGACAGGCTGTGGGGCAACAATGTCGAACTCCACCACAAACGGGGTGCATGGAGTCTCATCGTCACCGAGGAGTATCGAACCCTCCGGGAATGTCATATAGCAATGTCCTGGGGTTGTGTAATCGGAATATAAATTCTTATAAATCATAGAGTTGTCTTCAACAGTGAAGCCATACATGCCGGCCTCCACAGGCACCTGACACATCTGAGTGGCGACACCCTCCATATATACAGCAACATTTTTCTCTGCATACGACATTTCCTTGATCTTGATGGTGTCGTAACCGGGGAAAGTCAAGGTGAGAGAGTTGAAATTGACAGTCGGATTTGCCACCGACGGATTGCTTTGCACAGTGGTGAGTGTGCCACCGGTGACGTTATACTTGAACTCGCAAGCCGGCAGATACACATTCTGATAAGAGGCATCCTGATAATAGAGATAATTCTCAGGGAAAGTGATCGTGTAGACACCCGGCTCCACTGCGAGTTTACGGAGATTAAAGCGATACTTGCCTGCCCCTACCTGATAATCATACACATCAGTCAGTTCGGAGACAACACCGGAGGGGGAAGTCACCGCAGGCTTTGATTCAGTGTATGAATTTACCGACAGATTAGCCGGGACATCAGGGTTATAATATATGAAATTGTAAAGCCATTCCACATCACCGGGAGCCGGAATGAGGGTGGAATTATCGACCACATCCTCGCCTACCGTATAAGTTATGGAGAAAGCCTCAAGCGGAGTCGAGTCTGCTGTGATTGCATCAGCGGGGAAATTGATGGTGTATTCCCCCTCTGCGGTGATTTTGGCAAATGAAACCACCATCTGGTTGGCATCATCACCATATTCGAGAGTGCAGCCACGCGAGAAATCGGTTGACGTTATTGTAACATTTGAAGACTGGCTTCCCTTGTCCGCCTCAGAGACGTCAGGAAATGTCAGTACGACTTTAGAGAGTTCGCTCACTTTAACAGCCGGCTCGGGGTCGGCCACATAATTGACCGCAGCCGTTGCCGACAAGCAAAGCATGGAGGCTGAGAATGTAAGCCCCACACCGAATAAGGTAGAAATCTTCTTCATAAGAACCTGTATTAAGTTGTTAATTTAGAAACGATTAAAAAATAACTTAGCAGAGTTTCTATAAATTTTTGGAATATTTGCCTTTTCCAAACAGTCAAATATCCCGATATGTTCCTTTATTGTAAAAGGCAAATCTTCTCAAAAATTTCTGAGAAACTCTACCAAGTAATTTTTTAATCGTTACTGAATCGCCTATTATTCATGCCGATGCCCAAAGTTAATATTAATTCGTTTAAAATATAATTTTTGGCACGGTTGAGGTATTTCGATTCTTGAATCGAAATTATTTTCAAGAAATAATAATCCTCAAATCACTAATATATAGATTTTTGTCAATCTTGCCTTGATTGTTCCTGACGTGACATATTCATGTAGACAGAAGGGGTCATACCTGTCACTTTCTTGAAAGCGGCGATGAAATTGGCCGCTGACTTGAAGCCTACGGACTCGCCGATGCTCTTTATGGTGAGGTGTCCCCAGGCATCGTAGTCCATAATCCGTTTCATTGCCACAGTAATCCTGTATTTATTGATAAAGACTCGGAACGTCTGCCCCGTACGCTCGTTTATCACCTGCGACACATATTTGGTGTTGGAGTCAACCTCCTTGGCAAGCTGGCTTAATGAGAACTCCGGATCAAGATATTTCTCGGAAGTCTCCATAAACTCGATAATCCTCGCAAGCAAATCGGACATCTTGTCATCGTCGGCTTCGGTATCTGGTATACCCTTGGCTGTCGCATTTCCCTTATCATCATTACCCTTCACCACTTCGCATTCATCCGCATCTGCATTCACCACGCTCTTGCGTCTTCGCCACTCGTCGGTGAGGCGGTCGTGCAGGTCTATCAGCTCGCGGTTTCGCTCGAACAGGTCAGCATTCATAGCATTGAGCTTTCTCTTCTGCACGAGAAGCACCACCACAAAAGCTACTATCAATACAAGTACAATACTGATTAGTATTATGCCGAGTCTCCAACGGAACACATTCTCCTCGAGTCCCGCTATATGCTGTTGGGTCTGTTGCCGCTCGTTGAATAGCCAGCTGTTGCGCGTCTGCATAAAGTCGCGCGAATTAAGCACCGAGTCAGAGACATGGAAATATAGGTTCTGGTATCTCAGAGACTCGTCATTGTTGCCGAGTTTAGTGTACACGCGCATAAGCCCCTTGTAGCAATCGAGCTGGAGATATGGCTTATTGGCGGTCTGTTCGAACCGTTTCAGATAATATAAGGCAGAATCAAGCTGCCCCATAGACTCGAAAATGGCATACATTTCCGAATATGCATATACCGGAGAATCGTGGCTTCTCTCCTTCTGCATTTCGGCCAACGACAGCCGCATATATCGCAGGGCATTAGGATAATCCTTCTTTTCGCGGGCTATGTAACCCTTATTGAACAAATAGTTATGCTCATAGCCCTTGGCATCTATCTTCCTGGCAAGCACATTCATTGCCTCATTGCAAGAGTCTGCGCGCACCACATCACCAAGTTCGGTAGATGCGCCCACAAGATTGTTCAGAAAACGAATGCGCGAATCCTCACGCCCCGCTTTCGTGGCCACGTCATTGCCCTTGCGGAAGAAAGTTACGGCTGACTCATAATCTTCAAAGGTGAAATGCACGCTCCCGACAGCCAAGTAAGCGGTGAGCAGGTCATCGGTCTTGGTCTTATCGGGGAAATCGCCGGCAAGTTCGAGATAGTCGAGCCAATAACGGAGCGCATCGTTGTAGAGTCCGGCACGCGTGGCGGCGAGCCCCTGGCGATAACGCATACTCATCAGCGTATCGGCAGTGGCCTCCGGATGCGTCTGCTGCACGGCAAATGCCGTCTGCAAACTGCATATTAACAATAATATGGCTAAAAATAATTTCACTTGTTTATATCCATCCTCAATTCGAGTGCAAAATTACAAAAAAATAGTGAATTTACCATCTACTGCGGCAAATCATACAACGAAATAATAAACCGATACAACCATAATGATAAAAAAACTTAAAAATGATTTGTCTATTTAACAAATATTAAGTAAATTTGCAGCATTACAAAACCATGTTAGTGGTCATCGGCGGCGCCTCCTCTCCCCCAGTGCGCGATGCAACTTCATTGACGCATAATTTCTTGCGCATAAACGTTAGCTGACATTGCATCGCGCACCGGGAGAGAGGGGATACCGTCGACGACCACAAAGAGAAATGAATTCGATGAATTTACACAACAACGAATATACAAAACAACAACAAACAATAACAAACAATTAAAACAACGGAAAACCTAAGATTAGAACAATGAGAACTAAGCACAGACTTTTGATGGGTTCTATTTTGATGGCCCTGTGCCCGATGCTCATGTCGGCACAAGACGATGTGAAGAGCGAACTCGACTCCTTGCGTCAGGAAGTGGCAGACCTTAATGCCGAACGTGATGCAGATGAAGCAAAACTTACGCAAAAAAGATTATGGGGTTACGGACGCTACAAGCGTATATCTTATGTGGTGCAGAACATGACTCGTTCGGCCTATGACGGCATACCGGCTACCACCTGGGAGCCCAAGGTGGGTTTCGGACTCCAGATAGGAACCACATATCACCTCCCCCACAAACCACTTGCAGGCATAATCAAGTTTGGCATCGACGCCACATGGTTTGACTTCACATATGCCGGATATAAAGATGCGAAACTCAAATCGGCTTCCACGGTGACCCCGGGCGTGACAGACGGCATACCCGACTTCGTATTCCCCGAAGATTACCCTGAGCAGGAAGTTATGCTCGGCAATCTCGGTGTGCACCAGCTCTCTGTGTCATTGGGTATCGGCCCGAGCATCAATATCGCTCCGTTTGCATTCTCGTCAAACAAGAACCTTCAGATGCTCAAGGCACAGGTGTATGGACACTTCCTTATGGGTGTTTCGGGCATACTCTACACCAATCCCAACAACGACGACACGGAGTTTAACTTTGCGGCCCTGCCACAAGGGGCATGCGGTGTCTCATTCAACTGGCGCCAACTCGGCTTGGGCTTCGAGGGTCGCTGGGGGTCGGCAAAGTATAAGAACCTCGTAAGTCAGGCTGACTTTGAGGATGATGAGGAAGAGGGAGTGAAAGCACCAAAACTCACATTCAAGAATGCCGCATTCAGAGTCTATCTGAATTTCCACTTCTAAAGTCCCGACTCACAAAAGTATAACTATCAAAATTGAGCAAACAAAATGAACACAAAAATATTCAAGACTCTAACATATGCAGCTCTGGTGGCCGGATTGGCCTCATGCGGGAACACCGATGACCTGCTGCAAGTGTCGACCAATATCCAGATGCCGCTCAGCACCGGCACATGCGCCGATGCCAAATATCTCGAGGAGGCCCGCGCATGGGATGTCTCCACCTATGACCCGGCATACGAGGGTATAGGACGCATAGAGCTCACCGCCTCCGGCAACTACATGTTCCTGCCTAAGATGGGAGACATCACATTTGAGGACATAGATGATGAGATGGACTATGCTCCGAGCCGCAACTCACGCGCCGACAACGGTTTTGAAATCATTTCAAAGAAGCAGACTTCCCCATTCAAGCGGATGTCTAAATCCGCATCAACTCGCGCATATGCACAATTTCCGGCCGGAACATTCACCAAAATCAGCGACAACGAATATGATCTTTCATCGGCAGGCACGCTGATAGTCAATGCTGACGGCACCCTTACACTCAACGATGGCAAAGAGGTCTGTAAATTTGATGCGACCCCGGTTAATGCATATGAACTTGACGCACTCACAAGAAGATTCTCACGCACTTGGGAGATAGTGCAGGTGGAACGTGCATATTATGACTCAAACGGCAAGATTGTGAAAAAACGCATATTGAGTCAGCAGGAAATCGAGGATGATTATGTACGCGCAGTTGTCGTGACACAATATGGAGCCTTTATGCGATATGAATGGGATAAATCATTCGAGGATTATGGAATGTGGAGATGGGAGATTCCCTCGAAGCAATTCTTCCAGTTCGCCTTCAGAGAATATGACCCCTACTCATATAATACGTGGACTGAATACGGATTGGAGCAGGTATTCTTCTACGATGACTTCGCAATGTATCTCGAATATGGCGACTACGATGAAGGAGGCGTTTATTACGATACAGTGGATGTGCTCAAGACCCGCGCCACCAACGACTTTGACTTCTGATAATTACCTTACAGCATAAAAAAAAATAATGTGTCTCAAAATTGAGGCACATTATTTTTATGCTTTTGTCTTTGTTGTCGTCGCCGGAGGCTCCTCCCTCCCGGTGGCTTCGCGACATTTGAATCGGCTGCTTTACCGGACCTAAGACTAGAAGCTTTAGGCAGTGACGAGGAGTTTTTTGCGGAGGTTTAGGAGCATGTCCTTAGTCATGGCCTCGAGGTCGTACTCGGGCTTCCAGTCCCACTCTTCGCGGGCGCAGGTGTCGTCGAGCGAGTCGGGCCATGAGTCAGCTATCTGCTGGCGCAGCGGATCGAGGTCATATTCCATCTCGAAGCCGGGTACATGCTCCTTAAGCTTGTTGTAAATAATTTCAGGGTCGAAGCTCATCGATGCGATGTTGAACGAGTTGCGGTGCTTGAGCCTTGTGGGGTCAGCCTCCATAATCTCTACTGCTGCGCGTAGTGCATCAGGCATATACATCATGTCCATGAAAGTGCCGGGCTTGAGGGGGCATTTAAACTTCTCACCCTTTACTGCCGAATAGTAAATATCAACGGCATAATCGGTTGTACCACCGCCGGGAGGTGTGGTATAAGAAATCAGACCGGGGAATCGGACTGAGCGTGTATCCACACCGAAACGTTTTGCATAATAATCGCTGAGGAGTTCTCCACTCACCTTGGTCACGCCATACATCGTGTCCGGACGTTGTATTGTATCCTGCGGAGTCTTAATGTGGGGTGTGGATTTACCGAACGAGCCAATTGAACTCGGTGTGAACACTGCGCAACCGCGCTCACGTGCTACCTCGAGCGTATTGAAAAGACCATCGACACCGATAGCCCAGGCAAGCTGGGGTTTCATTTCAGCTACTGCCGAGAGAATAGCAGCGAGGTTATAGATGGTGTCGACATCATACTTACGCACCACGGCATCAATCAATGTTGGCTTGGTTATGTCTACGATTTCAGCCGGTCCGCTCTCCAAAAGATCGCCGGTGGGAGCTGCACTGGGTATGTAACCGCACACCACATTGCTGTTGCCATATATGCTGCGAAGCTTCATAATCAGCTCCGAGCCGATTTGGCCGGTGCCTCCGATAACTAAAATATTTTTCATCGCTGGTATAAGGTTTAAGAAGTTTTTTAAGTTGTTATTGCGATATGAAAGTGTTGCCGAACAGTGTTAGAAAACAGTATCACTGATTTGCGATGGGTTCAGCCAATACATCAGCGCAAAAATAATAAAATTTTGTCAATGAAATAAAAAATTTATACATAATTTTATTAATTTTGTGATAACAACAAATATGAGATTGCCGCACGGCAAATATCGGGCTTTCATGAGCCCATCTCATAAAAAACACTAATATCATGTACACCAATTTCAAGAAACACCTTGAGAAAGAGTTGCAGGACATCAAGGATGCCGGACTCTACAAGAACGAACGCGTGATCATCACACCTCAGAGCAGCGACATTGAGGTGGAGGGGAGCAAAGGTGAAGTGCTCAACTTCTGCGCCAACAACTACCTTGGCCTGGCCGACAACAGCCGACTGATTGAGGCAGCGAAGCGTGCGATGGACCGTCGCGGCTATGGCATGTCGTCGGTGCGCTTCATCTGCGGCACCCAGGATCTCCACAAGGAGTTGGAGGCAGCCATAAGCAAGTATTTCAAGACTGAGGACACTATACTCTATGCAGCCTGCTTCGATGCCAACGGAGGTTTGTTCGAGCCCCTCTTCACCGAGGAGGATGCGATAATCAGCGACTCGCTCAACCATGCGAGCATCATTGACGGCGTGCGCCTCTGCAAGGCAAAACGTTTGCGTTACAAGAACGCCGACATGGAAGACCTGGAGCGTTGTCTGCAAGAGGCCAAGGATTGCCGTTATCGCATCATCGCCACCGATGGTGTGTTCTCTATGGATGGCAACGTGGCTCCGATGGATAAGATTTGCGCGCTCGCAGAGAAGTATGATGCACTTGTGATGGTCGACGAGAGCCATTCAGCCGGTGTCGTGGGCAAGCGCGGTCGCGGTGTGGCAGAGAAGTTTGACTGCTACGGCAAGATTGATATATTCACCGGCACGCTCGGCAAGTCGTTTGGCGGTGCTATGGGAGGTTTCACCACTGGTCCCAAAGAGATTATCGACATGCTTCGTCAGCGTTCGCGCCCTTATCTTTTCTCCAACTCGGTGGCACCCTCGATCGTTGGCGCGAGCATCGAGATGTTCAAGATGCTTGACGAGAGCGACGAGCTTCACGACAAGCTCATGGCCAACGTGGCATACTTCCGCGACAAGATGCTTGCCGCAGGTTTCGACATCAAGCCCACACAGAGTGCCATCTGCGCAGTGATGCTTTATGATGCGAAGCTTTCGCAAGACTTCGCGGCTGAGATGCAGAAAGAGGGCATCTACGTGACCGGCTTCTACTATCCGGTGGTGCCGAAGGGACAGGCCCGCATCCGCGTGCAGCTCTCCGCAGCACACACCACCGAACAGCTCGACAAGGCAATCGCAGCCTTCATCAAAGTCGGAAAGAAACTCAACGTGATTTAAAAATCAGGGATTTAGAGCCCGACCTCGCAAAAATTGCGAGGCAATAATTTACTGTCGCACGAATTGCACAATTCGTGCGACAACTTTTTATAAAATCTTGCAATCTTCACTTCAGCACGTATACTATGACGATTTTACAAATTTTAAGATAGAAAGATATCAAAAAGCATTATTTTTGCATCCGGAGACAAAGAGGGCTCTAAACACTCTGTTTCCTACGATCCGATTTATCATCACGAATAAAAAAGCTATGCAAGAATCAGGAAAGAAATATGAACTTTCAGCCGAAGAATTGCAGAACATTCGTGAGCTTCTGCTTCATGAAAGCGACTATAGAATGCCCGATGAAGTAGCTGACGAGTTCCTGACCTCAGGAGAGGTGATAACAATTGACAAATGGCAAAACATAATATCGGCAGGAGATATGAACCCGGATATCTACATAGTGATTGAAGGGATAATGCGCTGCTGGTATTGGGATAATGACAAAGAAGTGACGGCATTCTTCTCCACCATACCCACCATGGCAATAAGTTATCACTGCTATTACGGCAACCTCCCCTCATTCTATAACTTCCAAGCCTGCACACCGGTAAAGTTGATACACATAAAACGGGAAAGGTTTAATCAACTCATCGAGCAACATCATGAATTCGCACGATGGAACATGCGTGTGGCTATCAACCAACTATATTACTTCGAAATAAAGCGAGATCTGAACCAAGGGAAAGCCAAAGATAAATATATTTCGCTTGTCAAGACATTTCCAAACATCATGAATGCAGTGCCGCTACAGATTGTGGCTTCATATCTCGGCATCACACCTCAACATCTGTCTCGGCTACGCAAGGCTTACTTGTATGACAATGTCAGGAAATAGTGACATTCATGCTAACAAAAAAATGTGGATGTTATTCAAATTTCCACTTTTCTGAACATATGTTAATCAAAAAATAAATACAGTCTATTATCTTTGCGATGCAAGGTAGCCCTCATGGGCAACATCAAGTATTATTGTCTAATCATAAAATAATCAACATGAACAAATTATTACAGACACTTATTCTGGCAGGAACAGTAAGCCTAGGAGCCAATGCGTATTGGCTTCCAAGCCCCGTACTCACTTCTGAAACCACCGAAAACGGCAAAACCAAAATCGAGTGGACAATGGATGACAGCGAGGTATATAACTACTTCCAAGTTGTAGTATATAAGATGCATGTGGCCCAGGAGGATGAGAAATTTGTGCTCGCCTCTTCCGACTTCAACAATATCGAATCGACCGGAACCATCAACAAACACGAAGAACGCGGAGCACTGTGGGACTACCTACCCGACAATCCGGGATGGTGGGTGCGCTCGCCGCTCTATATGCAAAATGCCATTGGCATAGATGCATTCAACTATTTCGCAGGAAGCGACAATTCTGACATTTTCAATGGCGCCTATCTGCTTTCACCCGACTACGATCTCACCAATCTCCAAGACAATGCACTGCATGTAAGTGCAGAATTGGGCGCAGAAGCCACCAGCGTTAGCGGAGGCTTCTGCGTATGGGCATGGAACACTAATTGGGTAGACCCGACTAATATTGACTACAAGCCGATAACCACACTCGACTATCACTACTCACTCCCCAATACCACTTTTAAGGCAGTAGAAGAGACATGCGTCTTCCCTAATGTAGAGGACTATACTGACCCCGACGACATAGATGAGGTGAACGGCATCTGCAAAGATCGTGTTCGCGTGCTTTTCTATGGAAGAGGTTATTCCGCTTATTGGATTAACAAATTCGAGGTGTCGGTCAATATGAAGAAAGGTGAAAGCGTGGACTATGGTGCCGCAATCCACAAAGTGGAGGGCAATTCTTTTGAGATTGACAGGACAGCTGACACCGAAAACGACTACACATATGCCTACGAGGTGCGTGCGGTGCGCGAGGATTATGACGACTATCGCAATCTGACCACAGTCCGTGCCATAAACTACCCGTACAACACACCCAAGAAAGTCATCGGCAAAGCCCCCTCTTCAATTTCAGCACCTGCATCAGACAACAATGATGTACAGGTAAGTGCTGAAGGAGGCATAATCAGAATCTCTGCTGCTGCCGACACAAACGCAGAAATATACACCGTGGCCGGCAATTACATATACAACGGCCCGGCAAACGCTTCAGTAAACGCAGAAAGCGGAGTATATATCATCAAAGTTGGCACAAAAACCTACAAGATAGCATTATAAGACTACACAAGGAATCACAGGTCTCGCACAAACATATCGCAATCATTTGTGCGGGACCTAAATAATTTCTAAAAATCGAAAGAATATGGATATAAGATCGATCAAAGCGGCAACGTTGGCAGCTGCGGCATTATTCACACTCAATGCCTCGGCCATCACAGACGAACCAAGTGAAGATAATCCGCCGGTTAGTGATGAGTATTCGCTCCCATTCAATTTCGCCGCAACACAGGAGACATTTGACCAATGCATCAATATAGATGCCAACGGTGACAAAGACCCCAATGACACAATGGGATACAATAATGGCATTTGGTCGTATGTCATGGCTTATGATGGTGCATTTAAATACACTTACAGCTTAAGCAACGATGCAGATGATTGGTTGATATTGCCGTTCGTAGACTTCGGGGATGCCGAAAATGTTGTGGTTTCGGTTGATGTCAGAACAGAGAGCGACCCGGAAAGTTTTGAGATTTATCTCGGTAAGGAGCGAACCGCAGAGGGGATGAGAGTCGAAGTGCTGAAGCGTTCGGATTTCACGAATAGAGCAAGCTGGGAAACTCTAACTGCTGAAATCAGTTTGAACAATGACGTGCGAGAAACTGACAACAGCGGCAACAAGTGGTGCATCGGCATACATGCAACCAGTCCTGCCAATCACTTTAGCCTCTATGTCAACAATATCTCAATAAAAGGCAACGCGCATGCCGGAATTGAGAATATAACAGAGGAAATTGGTGGAGAGGCAAAATATTACACACTTCAGGGTGTAAGAATTGCCGAGCCGCAGAATGGTCAATTGGTTATAATGCAAAGCAATGGCAAAGCTGAGAAATTGATATACACTGAAGAGTAAAATGCTTCGTGATCGTTAATTTCTTGGTCGTCGGCGGCGCCTCTTCTCCCCCCAGTGCGCAATGCAGCCTTATTCTTCGTAGTCGTCGCCGGAGGCTCCTCCCTCCCGGTGGCTTCGCGACGGCAGGCGAGCTGCATCGCGCACTGGGGGAGAGGAGGCGCCGCCGACGACTATAAATAATTTTTAATTAACGTTGGTGCTCTCTTAGCAGGTTGATTCGCTCATGGAGCATCGGCACTCTTCTTTCGAGTTTGTGGAGCTGATCCATGTCGTTATATAATAGCCATGTCTGCGATATCATTTCTGCCTCGCCGTTTGTCAGATTGGTGGCACTTACCGGACCTCCCTGCATGTATATTACTGTCAACGGGTTCAGCTCATTGTCGGCAATAAGTCGGCCTATCGAATCGGCTTTCTCGCCGGAGAAAAGTACGGTTGTCAGCGCGGCGGTGCGGTAATTTAACGCCTGGTCATGAGGCACAACGGCCGACTCCAGAGTTTCGGAAGGAGCCTTGACTGCAATCTGCTGGAATGCCTTGCCCTTAAGCGTTGCCACCAACTCGAACTTACTGTTCTCGTCGATACGCGCCACCAATCCGGTGGAGCGCTGCGGGTACTTAGATTTGAAAGAAGTGAAGATAGTGTAAGAACCGACCTCCTTGGGGTTGGCCACGGTGGTGAAATCGTGCATGCGTTCGCCCACCTTGTCGCGCAGAGTGGCTATGCAATCATTGCATGAATCAATTTCAACCTTAATCTTATTGATAGAATCTGTGAGAGTCTTTTCATAATCGGCGCGTGTCTTCTCAGAATTGTCCACACGCTTCACACACGAAGGGGCAGCCATAAGAACGCCCCCAAGTGCTATGGTGAGTAGTAATTTTGATGTCTTCATATTCTTGTAACGTCTTTTACCCCCTTTACGGTTTTGATTTTCTTCACCAAAGTGGTGAGCTGGCGGTTGTCGGAGACGCCAATCACCAGATAGCCTTGGAAGATTCCGTCGTGAGAATCAATCGAAATATTGCGGAGGCTCACACCCTGCTCATGCGAGATAATCGAGGTAATGTTGGTCACGATGCCGATGTCGTCATTACCTACTACACGCAGAGTGGCCGGCAGCATCGAACCGGATTTACCGCTCCAATCGGCGCGGATAAGACGATATGGATAACGCTCTCGTATGTTGGCGGCATTGGGGCAGTCGCACTTATGAATTTTCACCACACCGTCGCTCGAAATGAAGCCGAACACATCATCGCCATAGATAGGATTGCAGCAACGGGCGAACTTGTAGCTGAGGCCATTGATCGACTTCTCCCCTATCACCATCACGTCGCGGTCAGACTTTTCGGCTTGCTCCTCACGCTTAATCTCGAACTCCTCGGCAGATACGTGGCCAGTTTCGGTAGCCACAGTAGTGAACTCCACATACTGGTTAAGGAAACGGCCTGCATCGATTTTGTCGGCACCCATGTCAGCATAAAACTCGAGAGCGAACTTATAGCCCGCTTTCTTGATAAGGCGCATAAGCTGTGCTTCATCGAGTTCTATCTTACGGTTCTTTGCCCGGCGTGTCAGAGCTTCCTTACCGATATCGGCAAGACGCTGCTTCTCCTCGTTGAGGCACTGTTTGATTTTGTTGCGTGCCTTTGAAGATGTTACTATATTCAGCCATTCCTGCCGAGGTATCTGGTTCACTGCAGTGAGAATCTCTACGGTATCGCCATTCTGAATCTTGTAATTCAGTTTCTTGTGGGCACCGTTAACGATTGCACCTGTGCAGTGTGCCCCGACATTGGAGTGAATATGAAATGCAAAGTCGAGCACTGTGGCACCACCCGACAAGCGGAAAAGGTCACCCTTTGGAGTAAACGCGAAAACTTCCTTGCCGAAGGGGTCCATCTGAATGCTTTTCATAAGCTGCATCGGGCCGGCATCGGCAGTCTCGAGGATGTCGCGTATATTGTTCATCCACTGGTCAGTACCATCGGAGCGACCACCCTTATATCGCCAGTGTGCCGCAAGACCTTTCTCCGCCACGAGATCCATGCGAACTGTGCGGAACTGCACCTCCACCCACTTGTTTTCCGGTCCCATCACCGTAGCGTGCAGCGACTCGTAGCCGTTGCTTTTCGGTATTGAAATCCAGTCGCGCATACGGGCAGGGTTGGCTGTATACATATCTGCCAATATAGAATAAGCGAGCCAGCACTCTGCTTTCTCGCGCTCCGGTTCGGAATCGAGAATCACGCGAATGGCAAAGAGGTCATATATGCCCGGCAAGTCTACTTTTTGCTTGCGCATTTTGTTCCATATTGAGGATATGGACTTGGTGCGCCCCTTGATTTCGAACTTCAGACCCGCCTGCTCGAGCTTTTGGCGGAGCGGGTCGATGAATGCCTTTATATAAGCGTCGCGTGAACGCTTGGTTGCGTTGAGCTTATGCGCTATCTGCACGTATATGTCGCGATTGGTATATTTGAGAGAAAGATCTTCGAGTTCACCTTTTATCTTGTAAAGGCCGAGACGGTGGGCAAGCTGGGCGTAGAGGCAATTGGCCTCGAAAGCCACGTTGCGCACCCAATTGTCGTCGGGATGCAGATTGATGCTCCTCATAAGCACGAGCGAACGGACTATCATTATGATAATCACCCGGATGTCATGTGCGAGAGAGATTATCAGGCCACGAAAATTCTCTTGGTTGGTAGCTGAATTTCGGGCACTGAATTTCTCCACCTCAATTAGACCGGCATGAAGCGCGGCAATATCCTCGCCCCACTCCTTAGCCACCTGTTCAGCGGAGATAAGCCCACGCGTAACAAATGGGTACAGCAATATGGCGATAAGGATATTATGGTCAGGGTCGACCATCTCTGCAAATGTAACAGCTGCCTTCAGAGTCAATACTGACACCGGGAGTTGCTTCGAATCGTGAGCCGGCTTGTCGCTTCGCACCAAGGTGCGCAGCAACTGTTCGAGACGTGCAGCCTCATCGGCTGAAAGCATCGGCTTCAAAATCCCATCCAATTTATTGGATAAAGATACAAGTTCGCGCATCTCGGCGAACGAAAGCCTGTCGGTGTTGTTCAATTCATTCATACAGCTAAAATTTTATGCAAAACATCATGCAAAAACATACTTCAGAATACAAATTTACAATAATCTGCCAAATTTCCAAAGCAAAAAGAATATATAAAACTTATATTTTGGATTTTTTGGGCGCGATTTATCTCGCCCCTACCTGGACGTTATTGACCAAAAAGTGTCAGGAAATTGAAGATTGAGTCGTAGGCAGCTTCGCGGTGCGAGAGGTCTGAGAGAATAAGGTTGTGCATTCCCGAGTCTATTGTGCAGACCATACGTGTCTCGGGGTTACCGAGTGTCAGTGCTCTATCGCGGATGGTAAAGGGGTTGAGCACAGCGTCGCCGGTGTGAAACTCCGGCGAGTAGCCGCAGCCGTCAACCTTGCGGCTGCTCTGCATCACCAGTATCGGCACCTTGATATTCTTGCGTTTCTTCACGAGTTCTTTCTGCGCTTTATTGATAGATGCCACCCAGCTGAATGTAACAGGTGGAGAGTAAATCATCTTCCAATCGGTATTATACTCCCACTCACCATCATATTGCTTCAGCAAGCTGTAGGCATAGCCGTCGCAATGAGCCTGCTTCACCTTTGAATTTTTGGAAAAATTGGAGGCGAACTGCACAAGCGGTATCGCGAAATTGCGCATCACCGGCGAAAAATTCCAGGTGATAAAAGGGGAGTCAGCTATGATGCGGTCTACTCCCACACCTTCGCCGAGCACGGCTCCACGAAACAGCACTGTGAGTCCGCCGGTGGAATGCCCCATAAGAGTAATATCCGTGTTGCCGTCGCGGCGCATGCAACTGAGCGCCGAATCAATGTCGGCAAAATACTCACGCATATCGCGCACATTATAAGGATATTGCCACTCCAACTTACTGCGCCCGTATCGACGCAAATCCACAGCATAGAAATTGTAGCCCGAATCCACGAAGCGGTTGCCCATCTCACTCTGGAAGAAATAATCGTTAAAGCCATGCACATAAAGTATGGCACGGCGGCTCGAATCCTTGCACAGACGGCGAATCACAGTGGAGCGACACGGCCCGTCGAACGCGACACCCTGCGGCACATAACGCGCCTCATAGCCCGGCAGAATATCCTCATGCCATGCAGTATTGATGGTCAATATCTTAAGACCTTCATACTTCTTGTCGACATCCCAAGCAGATGCCACGAGAGCCACTAAAAGCGTGAAAATGAATAGTGGAAATTTCCTCATATTTAGAAAATTTTGAGCATTATTTACAAAAATATAACACATCCGACACTGAAAATATTTGCAGTTTAAAAATAAATTATTAATTTTGCAATACAACTGTTCAGCCTAGCAAGGCTGGCAGTCACAGTCGGAGGGGGTAATCCCGCAAATTCGCAGCGGTTCCCTAAGACATTACACCTCCCCATAAAACACATCAGGAATAAATCCAACCAACGCGCCACCAAAAGCGTTAGTTAGACAAAGGCTGATAAATATTCTCAAGGGATTCTAACAGAGAGGACTCAGGGCTGTCTCAATAAAGCCTCAGGGCTACCCCCATAAATATGGCGTATAAAGATACCCTTTATCCACATCCACTCAAAGGCCAGAATATTCCTATTATACAAAAATCATTATTTGACTGTGCATTCAAGCAAAGTGGTGAGTTCACTCAGTGCATTTCAATTTCCACTACAAACAGTCATGACCAAAACATTGGAGTGCGGGTCAAAAGCCTCAGACTCCACAAAAACTACCAACAAACAGTATGCAAAGTTTAGAAGAACTTATGTCGATGGATGACGATGCACTGCGCGGCATCGCCGAATCGCTCGGAATGAAAAATGCAAATTCGGAGAGCAAGGAAAACATCGCCTATTACGTGATAGACCATCAGTCGGTCGTCACCGCCCGCGAAGAAGTTGCGAAACTGAAACCACGGAGCACAAAAGAGCGCAAGCCGAGAGCCAAGAAGGAGGCTCCAAAGACAGAAGATGCGGCAATGAGTGCCGGTGCACAGACAGTCGAACCCAAGAAGCGTGGCCGCAAACCGAAAGTTGCGCCGGCTCCCCTGCCCGACACGATGCTCCCGGGTATGGATATGGATCTACCCATGCCTGAGCTGGTAGTTCCGGAGAAGCCTCGCCGTGGCCGCAAACCCAAGGCACTAACCGAACAGAACGCCGCGACTCCTCAGGCAGTTCCTGCAAGTCCGGCCCCCATTATCGAGCCGTCGTTGCTCCCCGACCTTCCTCCCATCGACCTGCTCGACTTGCCCCCCGTGGTCAAGCCTATGAAACCGGCACCCAAGAAACAGGTAAAACCGGCGCAAATACCGGTTGAAGCTCCGGTAGAAGCACCTGTGGCAGCACCGGCCAAAGAGCCGGAGGCACCCAAGACACCGGAAAAGCCGAAGCAGAAACCTGACTTCAACTCATTCTTCAACAACGCCAAAGGGCGCACATTCACACCCCGCACCCAGCAGCAGATAGAAGAGGAAGAGAAGACAATGGCCAGCGCACCGATCATAATAACCGAGCCGGGGCATCCACTCCCCCAGCCCAACCAGAAAGGGCAGAAGAGGTTAACCAAAAAGCAGCGCCAGCAAGAGCGCATGAACCAGCGCCAGGCCGCACAGCGCCAACCGGAAACAATCTACGACCTGCAAGGTCTGCTCACCGTATACGGAGTGCTCGAGGTTATGCCTGAAGGTCACGGTTTCTTGCGCTCAAGCGACTACAACTACCTGCCGAGTCCAGACGATATCCTGGTGAACCAGCAGATGATACGCGAATTCGGACTCAAGACCGGTGACATGGTGGAGGCCGGAATCCGTCCACCTCACACCGGCGAAAAATATTTCCCCTGCACCAACATAGTGTCGGTAAACGGACTTCAGCCCGAAGTGATACGCGACCGCGTGCCATTTGAGCACCTCGTGCCGCTATTCCCCGACGAAAAATTCGAGCTTACGAAAGGCCGCACCAACAACCTCTCCACACGTGTCGTAGACATGTTCGCCCCTATCGGCAAAGGCCAGCGTGCGCTAATCGTGGCGCCGCCGAAGACCGGTAAGACTATCCTGCTCAAAGATATAGCCAACGCGATAGCAGAAAACCACCCCGAGACGTACATCATAATGCTGCTCATAGACGAACGCCCAGAGGAGGTTACAGATATGAGCCGCAGCGTAAACGCAGAGGTGATTGCATCGACATTTGACGAGCCGGCCGACCGCCACGTCAAGATAGCGGGTCTTGTGCTCGAAAAAGCTAAACGTCTCGTGGAGAGCGGCCACGACGTGGTGATTATGCTTGACTCGATAACCCGCTTGGCACGTGCCTACAACACCGTGTCGCCGGCTTCGGGCAAGATACTTTCGGGCGGTGTCGACGCCAACGCACTGCAACGCCCCAAACGATTCTTCGGTGCAGCTCGCAACATAGAGAATGGCGGTTCGCTGACAATCATCGCGACAGCACTCACCGAGACATCATCGAAGATGGACGAGGTGATCTTCGAAGAGTTCAAGGGCACCGGCAACATGGAGCTCCAGCTCGACCGCAAGCTCTCCAACAAGCGGATCTTCCCGGCAGTCGATATCGTGTCATCCTCCACCCGACGCGACGACCTGCTCCTCCCCAAAGAGACGCTCAACCGCATGTGGGTGCTCCGCAACTACCTCGGTGACATGACCTCTATGGAAGCGATGGAGTTCATAAAGAAACGGATGGAGATGACCCGCAGCAACGAGGAGCTGCTCGTGACAATGGACAGATAATTATAGGTCGCGCATAAAGTATAAGTGAATACATTTGGAACAATACTGACACTCACCACATTTGGAGAGAGTCACGGACCGGCTATGGGAGGCATACTCGACGGTATGCCTCCCAAGGTGCATATAGATATCAACGAGGTGCTGCGCCACCTGTCGCGTCGTCGCCCCGGCCAAAAGCAAGCCGGAGTGTCGCAACGCAACGAGACCGACATGCCGGAGATACTCTCTGGCCTGACTGCCGACGGCCTCACATTGGGCACTCCGATAGGCTTCATAGTGCGCAACCGCGACGCCCGCCCCGCCGACTATGAAGGATACAGCGGAAAATTCCGTCCAAACCATGCCGACTATACATATTATAATAAATATGGTATACATGACTTCAGAGGTGGCGGAAGGGCAAGTGCCAGAGAGACAGTGTCGTGGGTAGTGGCCGGCTCAATAGCTCGGCAATGGCTTGACACGCTCGGCATAACCATAAAAGCTGAATATGTAGAGACCAACAATGCTGCCGATGTTGCTGCCACAGGAGACTCTACCGGCGGCAAGGTAAAGTGTGTGGTAAGAGGTGTTCCAATCGGCGTTGGAGAACCGGTCTTTGACAAACTTCAGAGCAGACTTGCTGCAGCCATGATGAGCATCAATGCCACCAAGGCATTCGAATATGGCGACGGCACGAAAAGTTCCGGCATGTTAGGCAGCGATTCGCTCGACCTCTTCGCTTACCCTTACGCCCCGGCAAAGCCAACGCTTACTAACCACTCCGGCGGCATACAGGGCGGCATAAGCAACGGGATGCCGATATGCTTCACCGTACATTTCAAGCCCACGCCCACACTGATGCGCAGAGTAGAGAGCATAGACAGCAATGGGGAGAAATGCATAATTGAACCGCGCGGACGCCACGATGCCTGCGTGGCCATACGGGCAGTGCCGGTGGTCGAATCGATGGCAGCCCTCGTCATCGCCGACCTGATGCTGCTCCGCAACCGATATTAAAAACATCGTGTCATATTGACATTATGACATTATGACATTATGACATTATGACATTATAAAAACAAAGAACTTGAACCCCTGGTATACAGACTATTCGGATTATCTGGCCCGCTTCTACGGGCCGACAAAAGTGCAGAAACTTTCGGTCAACACCGCTGCCGGGTGCCCCAACCGCGACGGCACCATAGGCACCGGCGGCTGCATATATTGCAACAACGCCTCCTTCACCCCCGGCTACTGCCTGAAAGGAGGCGATGTGGCAGAGCAGCTTGAAAACGGCAAGAAATTTTTCGGCCGCAAATACACCAAAATGAAATATCTTGCATACTTCCAGTCGTATACCAACACTCACGGGCGCAGCGTCGACGAACTGCGCGAAGCCTACGATGCTGCGATGCAAGTAGAAGATATAGTGGGGCTGATCATCGGCACAAGGCCCGACTGCCTTGACGCCGGATTGGTGGAGATGTTGACGGCGCTCAACCGGAAGATGCCCGTGTTTGTGGAACTCGGTGTGGAAACACTTTGCGACACGACATTAGCGCTGATAAACCGAGGTCATGACTCACAGACGAGCCGCGACACGATATCGAGGCTTGCCAAAGCCGGACTTCATGTGGGTGTTCATCTCATAGCAGGTCTGCCGGGAGAGGATACAGAAAGGTTCATGAAAACCATCGAAGAAATATGCAGCCTGCCCGTGGAGTCGATAAAGATACACCACCTGCAAGTGCTTCGCGGCACTCCCCTCGCCCGGATGATTGAGGATGGTAAGCTGACGGTGGAGAACTTCAGCGTGGATGAATACCTGAAAATCTGCGTGGAGGCAATAAAGAGAATACCACGAGGCATCGCCATAGAACGCTTCTTGGCCTCAGCTCCTCCCGACATGGTGATTTCACCCAAATGGGGACTTAAGAACTATCAGTTTACCACCAAGCTCCACAATCTGCTCAAAGCCGAAAATACAGCTGAGGCGGAATAAACAATCCGGCCTCCCGATTGTCATATATAGAAGGGGAAGGGATTGCCGAAGGAAGTTAGTCTCAAAAGTCATAATGACATAATGACATAATGAAATAATGACATAATAACAAAAAAGTAAAAAAAATCAAAAAACACAAAAGAAATAAATGAAAAGACTCGTAATCACAACAGCCATGGCCGCAGCCGCAGGGCTTATCGCCATGGCCGACATCACAGTGAAGGTAGCACCTGAAGTGGCAGAAAAGAGCTTCAGCGTGGAGATGCGCAATATTGAAGATATGGTGAAGCCGCGCATGGAGCGTCCCGATGCGGTAGTGACCGACTACACTGTAACCAACGGAAGCTTCACAGTGAAAACCGGTGACAAGAATGCACGTTATGTGATACCAATGGCCGACCGTTCATATATCGCAATATTCTCCAAGCCGGGTGACAACCTGACAGTCAACCTCACCTCCACCTCTCCCCTCGCCTACTCGGTGACGGGAAGCAAATTGATGGAAGATGTAAGCAAACTCGACGATGATGCATCCAAGATAATGGATGAATACAAGGCACTGATGGAAGCCAGCAACCCGACCCCCGAAGCCGTAGAGGCCATACAGAAAAAATATGGCAAGCTCTTCAACGATTACATCGCTGCCAACAAGGATGCCGAAGGAGTGGCCTACGCCATGCTCAACCTTGAGGGTGAAGAATTCATGAAAGCCTACAACGCCATGAGCGAGGCCGCCAAGGCGAGCATCCTCATGCCTCTCGTGGAGCAGCAGAAAAACTACGTTGAGAAGTCAATCGCCATGGAGAAGCGCAAGGCCGAGCTCCAGAGCGGCAACTTCGATGCCCCCAACTTCACCTACAAGAACATTGAGGGCAAGGATGTAAGCCTCTCCGACTTCAAGGGCAAGTGGGTGATAATCGACTTCTGGGGAAGCTGGTGCCCATGGTGCATCAAAGGATTCCCGAAACTCAAAGAGGCATATGCTCAATACAAGCCGGAACTCGAAGTGATCGGTGTGGCCTGCAACGATAAGCCCGAAGCATGGCAGAACGCACTCAAGAAATATGAACTTCCGTGGGTGAACGTCTACAACCCCGAGGTCAACGGCGGCAAGATATTGGAAGAATATGCAGTAGAGGGATTTCCGACAAAGGTAATCGTCAGCCCGGAGGGCAAAATCAAGAACATCACCTCGGGCGAAGACCCCGCATTTTTTGAAATTCTTGCAAAATTGATAAAAAAATAAGCGAAAAATTTGGAGATATCCGAAATTATTCGTAATTTTGCATCGCTTTTCGGGAGAGACCGAGAAGCTAAACGGTGAGTTTAGCTCAGTTGGTTAGAGCGTCGGATTGTGGTTCCGAAGGTCGTGG
>CAJTYC010000032.1 GCA_910584185.1 uncultured Muribaculaceae bacterium | reverse complement strand
GTCACGCATGGGGTCGCGGGTTCGAGTCCCGTCCGCACCGCTGAGGAGAGAGGAACAGCAACAGTGTAAACTTCGGTTTCCTGTTGCTGTTTTTCGTTTGTGGTCGTCGTCGCCGGAGGCTCCTCCCTCCCGGTGGCTTCGCGACGTTGCATCGCGAACTGGGGAGGAGGAGGCGCCGCCGACGACCACAAAGAAAATCCAAAATTCAAAATTCAAAAAAGGTGTATTTCATAATAATCAATGGCCCGAACCTCAACCTGCTCGGCAAGCGCAACCCGGACATATATGGCAACGCGACGTTCGAAGACACCCTCGCAGCAATCCGAGAGGACTTTAACGACATCAGCATAGAGTACGCACAGTCGAACTCCGAAGGGGAGATTATCAACCTGCTCCATGCGCACGGTCTCAACCCCGACTGCGCCGGCATAATCCTTAACCCCGGCGCCTACGCCCACTATTCATATGCCATAGCCGACGCCATAGAGGCCGTGACAGTCCCCGTGATAGAGGTGCATATAAGCAACATCCATGCACGCGAGGAATTCCGCCGCACCTCCGTGACAGCCCGCGCCGCCAAGGGTGTGATAACCGGACTCGGCCGCGACGGATACGCCATGGCCCTGCTCTACCTCATCAGGCTATCACAATAAGGCAAAACTACCGCACCGACCATGAACCAGGACCTCTATAATTACATACTCGGGCATATGGACCCCGAGCCCGAAGAACTGCATCAGCTCGAACGGCGCACAAACATCCGGCTCATCAACGGGCGCATGTGCTCAGGCCATCTGCAAGGGCGCCTGCTCCGCATGCTCGTGGCGATAGCCAACCCTCGAGACGTGCTCGAGCTCGGCACCTTCTCCGGCTATTCAGCCCTCTGCATAGCCGAAGGGCTGCAACCCGGTGCGAAACTCACCACCGTGGAGGCCGACGACGAACTCGAGGACTTCATCAGAGACTCATTCAGCCGACTCCCCTATGGCGACAGTATAAACCTCGTAATCGACGACGCAATGCATTTCTGCGCCACACAACCCGACGCGAGTTACGACCTCATCTTCATGGATGCCGACAAGCGCCAATATTGCGACTACTACGACCAGGCAATGCGGCTCCTGCGCCCGGGCGGCCTCCTGATAGCCGACAACACCCTCTGGGACGGCCACGTGGTGGAACCCGACCATGCGCACGACCCGCAGACCAAAGCCATCAAGAGATTCAACGACAAGGTGGCTGACGACCCGAATGTGCAAAAGGTCATTCTGCCGCTGCGCGACGGACTGACGCTCATCCGCAAACTAAACACCGACCAAACGCGTTAAGAATGTAGACTCCTCATTAACGACTCAGCAGTCGTCGCCGGAGGCTCCTCCCTCCCGGTGGCTTCGCGACACTGCGACCCCGGCCGGCGCGAAGCCACCGGGAGGGAGGAGCCTCCGGCGACTACTACAACAAAAAGAAAGTATTATGGAATCGAAAAGACAAGCAAAGATAGCACGCCTGCTCCAGAAGGAGCTGAGTGAGATTTTCCGCCGCCAGACTGCGGCCCTCGGCAACACATTGGTATCAGTGAGCGCAGTGCGCGTGTCGCCCGACCTAAGCATAGCTAAAGTATATCTGAGCATATTCCCGCCGGCCAAGGCCAACGAAATGCTCGAAAACATAAAACGCCAGACCAAAACCTGCCGCTACGAACTCGCCCAGGCCGTGAAGGACACGCTGCGCAAATGCCCCGACCTCTCATTCTTCCTCGACGACTCGCTCGACTATGTGGAGAATATAGACCGTCTGCTCGCAGCTGACACCCACCTCCACGACGATGAGAATAATGAGTTAGAAAGACCTTAATGTCCTTAAAGTCCTCAATGTCCTTAAAGTCCTTAAGGACCTTAAAGTCCTTAATGTCCTTAAAGTCTTTAAGTCCCTTAGGGTCAAAATAAAAGTTCAAAGTGAAGAAAGGATTAAGCGCCGCGATAGCGTGGCGCTATCTTCTGTCTAAAAAATCATACGCCGCCGTGGGGACTATCTCCACGGTGTCAGTGTGCGCCATGGCTATCGCCACGGCAGCGATAATCTGTGTCCTCTCGGTGTTCAACGGCTTCAGCGACGTAATCGGCGACAAACTCGACACTCTATCGCCCGACCTGATGGTCAGCCCCACCAAGGGGAAAGTGCTCGCCGATGCCGACAAGCTCGCAGCGAAACTCGCAGACATCCCCGGCGTGAGCATCGCCACCCCCACCCTCTCCGACAAGGCCCTGCTGATATGCAATAGCCGCGAGATGCCCGTCACCCTCAAAGGGGTCACCCCCGACGAATACGGCAAAGTGACAGCCATCCGCTCCCTGATACACAAGGACTACGGCGAATACATCACTCCTGAAAGAAATAACACCAACGACCAACTAAACGGCAACGGCACCCCACCGCAAAACGGCAGCGGCGCCCCGCCGCCCCCGCCGCCCCCGCCGCCCCCGCCGCCGCGTGGGGTTGCGAGCATTGGAGTTGCAGCTCGGCTGCAGTCCTATCCGGGCGACGGGGCATTGCTCTTCGCGCCCCGCCGCGAAGGGCGCGTCAACCTCGCCAACCCCGCAGCTTCATTCTATTCCGACTCCATAAAAATCAGCGGCATATACCGCTCCGACCAGTCGCAATATGACGAAGATGGGTTAATCGTGTCCATTGACCTGGCCAGGAGGCTGTTCATGTACGACACAGAAGCCTCAGCCATAGAAATAAAGCTCGACCCCAAGGCCGACGCCGAAACAACCCAAAGAAAAGTAGCAGAGGCACTCGGACCCGGATACACAGTGAAAAACCGTCTGCAACAGCAAGCCATGAACTTCAGTATGATAGCCATAGAGAAATGGATATCGTTCCTGCTGCTCACCTTCATACTCATCATAGCCGGCTTCAACATCATATCCTCGCTCTCGATGCTCGTCATAGAGAAAGAAGATGCCATACAGACCTTCACAGCTATGGGACTGTCACGAAGCCGCATCGGCTCAATATTCGCCTTGGAGAGCATCTACGTCTCAATGGCCGGCGCCGTGGCCGGTATAATCCTCGGTGTGGGGCTATGCCTCCTGCAGCAACACTTCGGGCTTATCAAGATAGCCGGCGATGCCGACATGTCGATACTGCAAGCATACCCGGTGTCGGTGCAATGGCCCGACATTGCAGCCACCCTCGCCATATCGGTGGCGCTCGCAGCCGTCACGGCTATCATCACAGCCGCCTTCGCCCGCTCCAAGTGCCGACAGGCAAACTTCAAGCGACATTAGCGCCGTAAAAATTCCAGAACCCGCTCACAAATTATGTAACGATTAAAAAATAACTTAGTAGGGTTTCTCGAACTTTTTGGAATATTTGCCTTTTCCAAACAGTCAAATATCCCGATGAAGTTGTTTTAACTAATTTTTTATTAACATTTGCGACATATTTTTGAGACGATTTTGTCACTTTTATTTGCAGCAACCTATCGGTTGGTGCAAATAAAAGGGGCGAAAGCGGCCAAAAAGATCCGCAAAGGTTAATAAAAGAAAGGCTTTCAACTTCATTTTAACTTTCGTAAATTAGTTTAAACAACTTCGATATGTTCCTTTATTGTAAAAGACAAATCTTTACAAAAATTTCTGAGTAACTCTACCAAGTTATTTTTTAATCGTTACATGGGCGAAAAAGGTCAATATATCATTTTTTCAGGCTTGGTAAATAAAATTTTTAGCAAAATGCAATTTTTTATTTGTCAATATCATATATTTTAGTTAATTTTGCACCATAAACAAACATTTTTGAAACATAATGGACAAACTTGACAATTTAGACAAGAAAATCTTGAATATTGTAATGGGCAATGCCCGTATACCTTCAAAAGACATCGCTGTGCAGTGCGGAGTCTCCCGCGCCGCTATTCACCAGCGCATCCAGCGTCTTATCGACATGAATGTCATAACAGGTTCGGGCTATCAGGTAGACCCGCACAAGCTCGGTTTCAACACTTGCACCTACGTCGGAGTTAAACTCGAAAAAGGATCCCTATACCGTGAAGCTGCCGCAGAACTCTGCAAAATCACAGAAGTTGTGGAGTGCCACTTCACCACAGGCCCTTACTCGATGCTGATAAAGGTGTACGCCACCGACAACGGCCATCTCATGCAGTTGCTCAACGACCGCATACAGCAGGTGCCCGGCGTAACCGAGACAGAGACCCTCATCTCGCTCGAGCAGACGCTCAACCGTCACATCCACATCAATTTCGACGAATCGAAAAAACGTTGAGGCCCCGCGGAGCGGCAAGCCGCTCACTCCGGGCTCACTACAACGGCGGCCCGAAGCCGCAACCTACAAACCGTACTATGAAAAGAAAATATCTGTTCGCAATATTGGCCACGGCGTTTCTCGCTGTCGTGGCCATTCTTTTTTTCTACCCCGACGATGTGCAGGGCAATGTGCTGCAACAGCACGACATTCTCCAAGGCACTGCCAACGGCCAGGAGGGTAAGGCTTTTTACGAGGCCACCGGCGAGACAACCCGCTGGACCAACTCCCTATTCGGTGGTATGCCCAACTTCCAGATTTCACCTTCTTACCCGGCCAACGACCTCTTGGGCTGGATAGGCAAGGTATACATGCTGGGACTCCCCGCACCGGCCAATCTCCTCTTCGGCATGATGATAGGTTTCTTCATCATGTGCCTCTGCATGAAGTTCAAGTGGCACGAGTCGCTATTTGCCGCCTTGGCCTGGGGTTTCTCCTCCTATTTCATAATCCTCATAGGGGCCGGCCACATATGGAAGTTCGTCACTTTGGCGTATATACCACCCACCATAGGCGGTTTGGCGTTGCTCTACCGCCGCAAGTATCTCGCCGGCACGGCCTTGACCGCCCTCTTCGGTGCGTTGCAGCTCCAGAGCAACCACCCGCAGATGACCTACTACTTCCTCTTCGTGGTGCTCGCCATGATGATAGCATGGCTATGCCAGGCCATAAAGCGCAAGGAGGTGAAAACTTGGGGCATAGCCACGGCATGCGCCCTCGGTGCGGCTTTTCTCGCAGTTTCGGCCAACTCCGCGAGCCTCTATAATTCATATGAATACAGCAAGGAGACGGTGCGCGGACGCGCCACCGACCTCACCCCGGCCAACGCCTCGGCAAGCACCGGAGGCATGGACCGCTCGGCCATAACGGCATGGAGCTACGGCATAGACGAGACTTTCACGCTGCTGATACCTAACGTGAAGGGTGGGGCTACAATCCAGCCCGTGGCCGGCGAAACCACCCTTAAGTCGGTGGCCGACACCGACAAGGCCGACGACCTCGGCCTTCAGGCCGAAGAACTGCAATTTCTCGGCCAGTTCCCGCAATATTTCGGCGACCAGCCGATGACCAACGGCCCGGTATATGTGGGCGCATTCGTGCTGCTGCTCGCCATCCTCGCGCTATTCATGGTGAAATCGCCCATGAAGTGGGCACTATTCGCTGTCTCAGTGCTGGCTATACTCCTCTCTTGGGGACATAATTTCCCGGCTTTCACCAACTTCTTCATCGACCATTTCCCGGCCTACAATAAGTTTCGCGCCGTCTCCAGCATCTTGGTGATTGTGGAGTTCACCGTGCCTCTGCTCGCTGCGCTCTGCATCAAGAAGATGGTCGACGACCCGGATGCCTTCCGGTGCAACCCCTGGACCGGCTACACTGTGTTTGGCCTCGGCGCGGTAATCTGCTTCCTCGGCTGGGTGTCTCCCTCAATATTCGGGCAGCCCTTCTCGGCCAACGAGATGCAACAGCTCACCGAAGCCGGAGCATTCTCCAACCCCGCCTATTACAACATAATCAACGGTCTGCGCGAGACACGTCTCTCGCTTGTGAGTGCAGACTGCGGACGCTCGCTGATTTTTATCCTGCTCGGTGCCGGCGTGATATTCCTCTATTTCAAGGGTGTGCTAAAGCGCAAGTCTATCTTCGTGTTCACACTTACTGTTGTCGCGCTTATCGACCTCTATTCGGTGGCTCACCGTTATGTCAATAGCGACAACTTCACCGAGCCTGCCGACTATGAGGTTTCGTTCAAGATGACCGACGCCGACCGCGCCATACTCCAGGACAAGAGCAATTACCGTGTACTCGATGTGGCAGACATGGGAGGTGCCCGCTCGTCATATTTCCACAAGACCATCGGCGGTTATCACGCTGCCAAGCTGACACGCTACAATGACTTGCTTGACAAGCAGATATACAAGGGCAACAATGAGGTCATAAACATGCTCAACGCCAAGTATATACTTTCGGGCAATGAGTATCAGCTCAATCCGGATGCCAACGGCAACGCATGGTTTGTGGAGGGTATAGACTATGTAGTCTCTCCCGACGCGGAGATGAAAGCGCTCGACTCGCTTAAGACCAAGGTCAGGGCCGTAGCCGACAGCAAATTTGCCAAGACTCTCGGCAACGCCTCGCCCAAAGCCCCCGGCGATACGATTTATGAGACAAGCTATGCCCCCAACAAGCTGACATATAAAGCCCGCACGGCCAAGGGTGGTGTGGCAGTGTTCAGCGAGGTGTATTTCCCCTGGGGCTGGTATGCGACAATCGACGGCAAACCGGCCGACATAGGCCGTGTGGACTATGTGCTACGCGCTCTGAAAGTGCCAGCCGGTGAGCATGACATTGAGTTCCGCTTCGACCCGAAATCGCTTCAGGTCACCAACACGCTCGGCGTGTCGGCCGTAATCATAATCTACGTGCTCTGCGCCGCAGCACTGGCGGGATTCATATTCATGGTGGTGAATCGCAGACGCAAGCTGAAATGACATTGATCGACCGATACAGGCGCTGGCGACATGGCCGCGGATACGGTGTACACTCCCCCTTCGCCTATTTTATGGTGAAGGAGGTGGTGCGCTCCGACAAGGAGTATGACTATTATGGCTATGCCGACATCGACGATGCCTGCAACAACATGCCATGCAACCGTCTTAACCGACGCACGCGCCGCCATGCCCACACTCTGCTCAGGCTCGCAAGCCGCCTCGATGTCCGCTCGGCATATCTCCCAAAAGCCGATGCAGACGCGCCTTATCTTGCGGCCTTGAAGGCGGCAAATTCCCGCATCGAGCTGCACAGCGCAATGGCCGATATGAACCGCTGCGACCTGGTGCTTTCTTCAGACGACTACATACCGCTGCAAAGGCTATGCGAGTTCATCTCGCTGCCCGGCAAGACCCTCGGCATGCGACACTTGCCTCATGGATGGGCAGAAACCCTATTCGAGTCTTTACCGCAAGGGCTGATGCTCCACGACTCCGACTCCCTGATTATAGTCAACAGGCCCGACATGCAGAAGGTCTCTTACTCTATTAAGCTGTGAAATGAATATCATACGCGATTTCTCACGTCATCTGCTGCTTGAGAGGGGACTGTCGCAAAACACTGCCTCCGGCTATCTTATCGACCTGGGGCATTTGGCACAGTTTGCCGACCAGCATCAGCTCGATGTCTGCAAACTCACGCGTGAGGATATACTGGAGTTTCTATGCACCATGCACGACATGGGCATCTCTGCCCGATCGCAAGCCCGCATGATAGCCGGCATAAGGAGTTTCTATAAGTTTCTTCGATTGGAGCAGGCGATAGATGATGACCCCACGAGCCTGATAGAGTCACCACGCATAGGCCGCGCCCTGCCTGATGTGCTGACCGTCGAGGAGATTGACGCGATGATAGAGGCGTTGCCTGCCGACAAACCGGAGACACCGCGCAACCATGCCATTATAGAGACGCTCTATGGCAGCGGGCTCCGCGTGTCGGAACTGTGCGCGCTCAAGGTGCAGCAAGTCTGGCTCGACGAGGGGTATATGATTATCACAGGCAAGGGCGACAAGCAGCGCGTGGTGCCGATTTCTCCGGTATCGGCCGAGCTCATACGCGACTATCTCGAGATACGTAACTCCGGGCCAATAAAGAAGGAAGGGGCCGACATTCTCTTCCTGAACCGTCGCGGTGCCCCGCTCACAAGGGTGATGGTTTTCTATGTGATACGCGATGCCGCGGCCTTGGCCGGCATTAACAAGAAAGTGTCGCCCCACACGTTGCGACACTCCTTTGCTACCCACCTGCTCGAAGGAGGTGCCAATTTGCGTATGATACAGGAGATGTTAGGCCACGAGTCTATTGCCACAACCGAGATATACCTCCACCTCGACCGCACCCGCCTCCGCGACGAACTCCTATCTCACCACCCACACTTTATAATGAATAAGTAATAATGAATAATGAATAATTGCTTCGCGAGATTGTATGGACGCGAAGCAATTATTCATTATTCATTATTCATTCCGTTTTGCAATAGGAATCTATTGCAAAACGCAGCCATGGTATTTCGGCTATTGTGCCTGTGGTGCGGTTCACGTGTACCGGCACTGCGGAGATTATGCCGTGGTTTAGTGCCCACTCGTCGGTAAGCTCGTTGTTCGGGTCGAGGTTTTCGTAGGTGCCTGTCAGCATGTAGAATTTACGGCCCGACGGGTCTATATACTCTTTATATTCATCGTTCCAGCGTCCGCGGCACGGCTCACATATGCGCATCTCGGCCGGTGTCTTGTCGCCGATGTTGGGCACATTCACATTGAGTGTCACATCTTTTGGCATGCCATGCTCAAGTGCCATGCCTACGAGCAGGTCTATCGCCTTGTAGCATGGTGTGAAATCAGCTTCCAACGAGTGGTCGGTAAGCGAAAATCCGATAGAGGGTATACCGAGCACAGCCCCCTCCATGGCCGCACCCATAGTGCCCGAGTAGAGCAGATTGACAGCCGAGTTGGAACCATGGTTTATACCCGACACCACCAAATCTACCGGACGGTCAAGTATGAAATGATGCGACAGTTTCACGCAGTCGACCGGCGAACCGTTCACATGATACATCTTGGCCCCGGCGAAGTCGGGCAGACGCGTGATGCGCAGCGGATCGTTGACAGTTATTGCCATGGACTGCCCGGATTGCGGATGTTGCGGACATACGGCCACAACATCGCCAAACTTAACAAGTCTCTCTATCAGACGGTGCACTCCGGCTGCCAAATATGAATCGTCGTTGGTAACTAATATCAAGGGCTTCATTTTAATTTTTAATTTTTAATTTGGAATTTTATTCTACACCTTTATTCGCTTGCGTCTTTGCAGATAATGCTCCAGCACTGCGTTATGGTTGGCACCCGGCAGCTTAGAGAGTATGTCGCGCTCAGGAAACTTTGTGTATTCTTTGCGCATCTTGCGGAAGTCGCGGTGCGCTTTCAGTACGGCCCGCGCGTTGGCGAAGTCAAACTTCACGACAAACATGCCGAAGGCCAAGGTGTCGGCGAGCCGACGGCGAAACAGCACGTTTTGACCGCGCTTGCGAGGCAAGTTCTTGTGGAGCAACAGCAGGTTGTTGCGGAAGTTAAGGTACGTCTTCCTGGGGTTGCCCTGCGCCAAGGAGGCGCCCCCCACATGATATACTTTCGAGTCTGTGACGGCGCAGACCCTAAGCCCGGCATTCCACACCCTGCAGCAGAGGTCTATCTCTTCCATATGTGCGAAGAAGCGGGGGTCGAGTCCGCCAACCCGTTCATACACCGACTTGGGCATTGTGAGGCAAGCGCCGGAGGCCCATGCCACATCTACAGGCTCGCCATCATATTGGCCCTCATCACGCTCCACCACCTCGAAGAGCCGCCCGCGGCAATAAGGATACCCCAATGAGTCGAGATAGCCGCCGGCCGCCCCGGCATATTCGAAGCTACCCTTGTCGCGATACGACATTATTTTCGGCTGCACTGCCCCGACATCGCGATGCGACTCCAAGAAGCGCAACAGAGGCTGCCACCACCCTGACGGCACCTCCACGTCGGAGTTGAGCAAGGTGACATATTCATACTCCACCTCTGCGATGGCCCGGTTGTAACCCTCCGCAAAACCGTAGTTCTTGCCAAGCTCTATCACAAGCACCTCGGGGTGATTCTCGCGAAGCCAGCTCACCGAGTCATCTTCCGAACCGTTGTCGGCTACTATCAGGTCTGCTTCCTCGCTCACCGTATGGCGCGAAGCTGCCGGAATGAACTTTTTGAGCAAGTCCAGGCCGTTCCAGTTGAGTATTATTACGCCAAGTTTTTTCATTGTTCGTCTGATATGTTATCCTTGCTGAGCACAACTGAAGTCACGGTGTTGACGAGCTCGGGGTTATATGGTGCCTCAACTCTGATATAGTTCTCAGTCCAGCCATGCATCACCTTCGCCCCGTGGTGTGGGGCTTCCCACAGCACTTTCGCCTCCTTGCCGGTCTGCGCCGCGATGAAGTCTGCATGCTTGCGCTCCGAAATCTTCATCAGCCTCGCCACACGGCGGTGTTTCTCTTCCTGACTCACGGCGTGGGCAAGCTGAAGGGCCTTGGTGCCGGGACGTTCAGAATAGGGGAAGACGTGCAGGCGTGTCACCGGCAGCGACTCCACAAACTCCATACCCTTCAGCCACTCCTCATCGGTTTCGCCACGCGCGCCGGCTATTATGTCAATGCCTATGAAGGCATCGGGCATCAACTTTTTAATCAGCTCTATGCGGCTCCTGAAAAGCGCGGTGTCATAACGTCTGTTCATCAGCTTGAGCACCGCATCTGAGCCGGCTTGAAGCGGTATGTGGAAGTGTGGCATCACCCTGCGTGACTCTTCGGCTATCCAGTGTATGATCTCCTCGGTGAGAAGGTTGGGTTCTATCGACGATATGCGGTAACGTTCGATTCCCTCCACTTTGTCGAGCTCGCGGAGCAATGTGAAGAAGTCTTCGCGCTGCTGCTCTTGAGAAGCCGGATGACGCCCGAAGTCTCCTATGTTGACGCCGGTTATGACTATCTCACGCCCACCTTCGGCAGCGACGCCACGCGCTATGTCGACAATCTCGCTCACGCTTCCCGACCGCGACCGGCCACGGGCGAAAGGTATGGTGCAGTAGGTGCAGTAGTAGTCGCACCCATCCTGCACTTTCAGGAAGTAGCGCGTGCGGTCGCCACGCTCGCACGAGGGGGCAAATTCCTTTATATCGCCCCATGGCGTAGTGGCTGAGATAGGTGCATGAGTCTCAAGCCAACGGTCTAAGTATTGCGATATGCGAAGTTTCTCGTTGTTGCCGAGCACGATATCGACACCTTCCATGTCTGCGAGTTGCTCGGGCTTGAGTTGAGCGTAGCAGCCGGTCACCACCATGGTTGCCTCGGGCCACTGTCGCGCCAGCCGGCGCACCAACTGGCGACCTTTCTTGTCGGCAACCTCGGTGACGGAACATGTGTTCACCACGATTATGTCGGGGCGCTCTCCCTCTGAAGCTGCCTCCACGCCACGCTCGCGCAGCATCTTGCCGATTGTGGAGGTCTCCGAAAAGTTGAGCTTGCACCCTAATGTATGATATTCTGCTTTCATCTTTTCTTTATGATTCTGCAAAATTACTCAATTTTGACGTAATTTTTGCTCATCGAAAGCCCAAATTACCTCTTTTGAAACAAAAAGTGTATAATCTGGAGTAAAAAACATAAAAAAAAGAGTCTTAACACTTGACAAGGGGGGTTACAATGTATTAAATTTGCGGAAGATTATGAAAAATTATAAAGAAGTTAAGGTTTCATACCTCAGCCGTCACCTCACGGTCATCATCAGCGTCACGCTCGTGCTGCTGCTTTTGGGGGTCATTGCGATGGTATGGACCGGTGCCGACAGGGAAACCCGCCGGCTCAAGGAGAAGATTGAGCTGTGCCTGGTGCTCCGCGACTCTATCCCCGTCGGAGACTCCCAACGTCTTGCTGAGAAGATATCTCGCCAACCATATTGTGCAAATATCACTGTTGTCTCGAAAGAAGAGGCCCTGAAGAAATGGACAGAAGATACCGGTGAGAATCTTGAGGAGCTTTTCGGCGTAAACCCGCTCAGCGAGGAGATCAATTTCGGTCTGAAGTCGGAATATGCCAATGCCTCGGCCATCAAGTCTATCAAGGGCGTTCTCGAGAAGGAGCAAATCGTGGAGAGCGTCTCGGTGCCTGATGCGGAGATGGTGGAGGCGATGAACCGCAACATACAGCGTCTATCGGTGGTGCTCGCCTTGGTGGCCGGCATCATGCTCGTCATTTCGTTTGTGCTCATCAACAATACGGTGCATCTCACCATATATTCGCGGCGCTTCACCATCCACACCATGAAACTTGTCGGTGCCACCAACGGTTTCATACGCAGGCCGGTGATTGTCAACAATATGCTCGCCGGCATGACAGCCGGAGTGCTCGCAGCCGGAATACTCGCCCTGATAATGCTCTGTGCTCCAAAGCTCGGCCTGCCCGACATCGCCGGCATGGTGAGCTGGGAAATTTTCGGAATGATTGCCGCCGCAATAGTGCTCGCAGGCATGGCCCTCTGCAGCCTTGCCTCCTGGCTTTCGGCCAATGCTTACCTCCACAAGGACTATGATGCACTCTTCAAGTAACTGTTTCTCTCCCCAAGCATTTGATTCATTTTTCAAGCAATTACTAAGATTATGACACAAGATAAAAACATAAACACCTCTGCCACCCATACCACTGAACCTTCGCCCCGGGTGAAGTTCCAGATGCCTTTCACACGCACGAATTTCATCATGATGGGGTGTTGTCTGGCTATGATAATTTTAGGCTTCCTGCTGATGAGCGGTGGAGGCTCCGCATCGCAGACGGAGTTCAACCCCGAAATCTTCAGCACACGTCGCATCGTGGTAGGACCAACCATAACTTTTCTCGGCTTCCTGCTAATGGCCTTCGCTATAATATGGACGCCACGCAAGAAGAATTAGGAATTAGGAATTAGGAGTTAAGAATTAAGATTTAGGAGTTAGGAATTGGGGCGCAACGCAAAAACTTGCATCGCGAAAATTATTAACTATTCACTATTAACTATTACTTAAATTGGATTGGTTAGACGCTTTGATCCTGGGCATTGTGCAGGGTCTTTCTGAATATCTTCCCGTCAGTTCGAGTGGTCACCTTGAGATTTTCAAGGAGATTCTCGGTGTTGACCTCCCGGCCGACGAAAACTTGCAGTTCAGCGTGCTGGTACACGCGGCCACCGTACTCTCCACCGTAGTGGTCTTATGGCCTATGTTCTCACGGCTTTGCAAGAGTTTCTTCACTTTCAAGCGCGGATATGATTTCGACTATGTCTGCAAGCTGCTGATTTCCTGCATTCCCGTAGGTATCGTGGGTGTTTTCTTCAAGAAGCAGGTGGAGGAAATATTTGGCAGCGGCTTGATGGTTGTGGGCATATGCTTGTGCATCACCGCTTTGCTGCTTCTCTTCGCATATATCACCGACCGCCGAATGGCATGTGCCGGTCCGGGCCGCGACAAGCTGCTGCCGGCCAATGTCGGACGCAACATCACATGGTGGGACTCCATCATAATCGGCTGCGCACAGGCCATAGCAGTGCTACCGGGCCTCAGCCGCTCCGGCACAACCATCGCCACCGGCATTATGCTCGGCGACAAGCGCGGCGAAGTGGCCCAGTTCTCGTTTCTTATGGTTATCATACCGATTATAGGCGAGGCTCTGCTCGATGTCAAGGATATGCTCGGTGCGGATGCTGCATCAACGGAGGTGGGTGCCTTACCGCTCATTATCGGTTTCGCTGCGGCATTCATCGTGGGCTGCGGTGCCTGCAAGTGGATGATTGAGCTTGTGAAGAAAGGTAAACTGATATGGTTCGCCCTCTACTGCGTGGTGATGGGCGTAATCTGCATACTTTGGTAATAAGCAAGCCCTAACCCAAAACCCAAAATCTGAACAATGAACTTCATAGAAGGAGAGATAATAGCAATCGACAAACCCTTGGGCTGGACATCGTTTGATGCGGTGAAACGTGTGCGCGGTGCGATACAGCGGCGCATGGAGGTGAAGAAGTTCAAGGTAGGCCATGCCGGCACTCTCGACCCCTTGGCCACCGGCGTGCTTATAATCTGCACCGGTCGTGCCACCAAACGCATCACCGAGCTGCAGAATGGCATGAAGGAATATATTGCCGACATCACCTTGGGTGCCACCACGCCGAGCTTCGACCTTGAGAAGGAAATTGACGCCACTTATCCCTACGAGCATATCACCCGTGAACTCATCGATGAGACCATGCCGAAATTTGTGGGCCACGTAATGCAGGTGCCACCGGTTTTCTCGGCTGTAAAGGTCGATGGCAAACGTGCCTACGCGCTCGCACGCAAGGGGAAGGATGTGGAGCTGAAGGCGAAGCCTCTCGAGATACGCGAACTTGAGGTGCTCAGCTTCGAGCCTCCGTTGCTGAGGATTCGCGTGCTCTGCTCCAAAGGCACTTATATCCGTGCCCTCGCCAGAGATATTGGAGTTGCCCTGAACAGTGGCGCCCACCTTTCTGCCCTGAGGCGCACAAGGGTCGGCGACATCTATATCGACGACTGCCTCTCTCTCGACAAGGCCCTGCAGCTGATTGCAGAAGGGCCCATGGAAATCTCTACTAACACCACCCAAAACAAAATTTCGAATTAAAAATAACATGAAACTGTCTCAATTTAAATTCAAACTTCCCGATGAATTAATCGCCCAGTATCCGTCGCCCAACCGTGACGAATGCCGCCTGATGGTGGTGGACTCGCGCACCGGCGAGATCAGCCACCATATCTTCAAGGATGTGCTCGATTATTTTGACGAAGGCGATGTGATGGTTTTCAACGACACCAAGGTGTTTCCCGCACGCTTATATGGCAACAAGGAGAAAACCGGTGCCACTATAGAAGTGTTCCTGCTCCGCGAACTCAATGAGGAGCATAAACTTTGGGATGTACTTGTGGAACCCGCCCGCAAGATACGCATCGGCAACAAACTATATTTCGGTGAGGATGACTCGATGGTGGCCGAGGTTATCGACAACACCACCTCGAGGGGTCGCACGCTGCGCTTCCTATATGACGGCGAACATGACGAGTTCAAGGAAACTCTCTACGGCTTGGGCGAAACCCCGCTCCCCGAATATATCACACGCAAGGCGGAGCCGGATGATGCCGACCGCTATCAGTGCATCTATGCCGCAAAGGAGGGCGCCGTGATGGCTCCCGCTGCCGGCCTGCATTTCAGCCGCGAACTGATGAAGCGCCTCGAAATCAAGGGCGTGGAACGTGGCTTCCTGACTCTTCACTCCGGCCGCGGCAATTATAAGGACATCGACGTGGAAGACCTCACCAAACACCGCATGGACTCCGAGGAGATGTATGTGGATGATGTGCTCGTCGACATCGTCAATAATGCCAAGGACAACGGCCACCGCATCTGCGCCGTGGGCACTTCGGTGATGCGCGCACTCGAAAGCTCCGTATGTATGAACGGCCGACTGATGACCTACAGCGGCTGGACCAACAAGTTCATTTTCCCGCACTACGACTTCACCGTGGCCGACGCGATGATAAGCAATTTCCACCTCCCCTACAGCACTATGCTCATGATGGTGGCAGCCTTCGGCGGCTATAAACTTATCATGAAGGCCTACGAGGAAGCTGTCAAGGAGGGCTACGGTTTCGGAGCTTACGGCGACGCAATGCTGATACTGAGATAAACGAACTCATCTATTACCCCCATTAGCCCAATTAGCCCCATTAAAGAAAAAGGAGAAATGACAAAACAGGAAAATCCGAAATTCTGGTCCAGGGTAAAGGATCTTTATGTCGACGGCTTCCGGAGCATGACCGTCGGCAGGTATCTCTGGGCCATAATTCTCGCCAAGCTCGCAATCCTGTTTCTCGTGTTCAAGCTATTCTTTTTTCCCGATGTGCTCCAGCGTGACTATGATTCCGACGCCGACCGCGCCGATGCTGTGCGCACAAATCTGACTCAACGTGACTGACAAACTTTGTCGAGTTAAATAAATTCCTTCTTAATGTGCCATGGTTTATAGACAAACCATGGCGCATTTTTTACCAAACTGACGTAAATAATACCAATATTTAAGATTTTTAACATTTTTCTAACTTTTGAATGTTAATTTTTACCTTTGATTATTTTGTTTTCAGCTCCATATTGACTAACTTTGCAATGTCGATTCAGGGATTTGTGAAAATGTCTGCTTAGGCCCATGATGATTGGCAAGGATCATCAATGGAAAATAGATAGTATATCGCATATATCGTTTCATTGACAATTTATTGTTGCATTAGTAAAGTTATGGATTAATAGTATAATTAGAATTAGGACCCACAGTTTGTCACGAAGGACTTCGAGGCAGGCTGGAAAACAAAGGCGCCGTGAGGCGCCTTTGTTTTTTTATGCGTTTTTTCTTCCGTTTTAAAGCTAAATGAGTTAATTTTGCGTAAAAATCAATTACCCATGGCCACGCATGGCCACTGAACTATGAAACTGTCAGCAAACCAAATAGCCGACATCCTCGGCCTCCCCTCCCCCTCAAGGCAGCGCGACATTCGCCATCTGCTCACCGACTCGCGTTCGCTCGAGTCGCCGTCCGACTCGATGTTTTTCGCAATACCCACTGCCGGCAACGACGGCCACCGATATATCTCCGAACTTTACCGCAAGGGCGTGCGCCTCTTCGTGGTCAACGAAGTGCCGCATGACGCCCACGATATGCCGGAGGCCGATTTCTTCAAGGTGCCTGACTCCGTTGCTGCCCTGCAAGCCATAGCCGCCGCCCGTCCGGGCTTCTCCGGCCATATGCTCGCCATTACCGGCAGCCGCGGCAAGACTACCCTCAAGGAGTGGATCTTCCAGCTCATGGAGCCTCTCTCCGACATTACCCGCTCCCCACGCAGTTTCAACTCGCAAATCGGCGTGCCGCTGTCACTCTGGGAACTGGAGGATTCCACACGCCTCGCCGTGATTGAAGCCGGCATTTCACGTCCCGGCGAAATGAAAGCCCTCGCCGATTGCATCCGCCCCGACACCGTAATATTCACCAACATAGGCGAAGCTCACTCCGATGGCTTTGCCAGCGATGACGACAAAGCTGAAGAAAAGGCTCTCTTGGCTGCCGGAGCCTCCACAAAGTGCGTGATTTTCCGCAAGGAGTATGACACGATTGCCCGCGCCTTAGCCAAGGTGGCCCCATGCCCCAAGCCCCTCACATGGTCGCTCGCCGACCCCTCGGCCTCTCTCTTTATCGAGGCAACCCCAATCGAGGGGGGCATGGAGCTGCAATATACTTATGAGGGCAAAACCTCCAAGCTCGAAGCCCCGCTCGTCAACGAACCCGACCTCGAGAATGCCGCCAATGCCCTCGCGTTTATGCTCCTCTCGGGCATCGACAGGGATACTATCGCGGAGCGTTTCAGACATCTCCACAAAATCGGCACGCGCCTCAATGTGTCGGAGGGTGTGAATGGCTGCACCCTGATTCATGATTCCTATACTTCCGATTTCTCCTCGTTGCGCCCGGCCCTCGATTTCTTGCGCCGCCGCAAGACTCCCCGGCAGCAGGCCACCGTAATACTGAGCGACCTGCACCACGAATCGGCCGACACGGAGGCGCTATATCACAATATAGCCCGACTTATCGGCAATGCAGGCATAGACCGCCTGATTGGCGTGGGCCCGGCCATGATGCAGCACCGCGAACTTTTCGGCCCTAACGCCCTCTGTTTCCCCGACACTGCTGCTCTCCTCGATTCTCTCTCCACTTCCGACTTCGCCGACGAGGCTATCCTGCTGAAAGGCTCGCCGGAGTTCGACTTCGACAATATAGCCCGCCTCATCGAGACTCGCACTCATGAGACTGTGCTCGAGGTGAATCTCGACTCGATCGTCAGCAATTACAATTATTTTCGCCGTCACCTCCCCGTGGGCACCGGCGTGGTCTGCATGGTGAAGGCTTCGGGCTATGGCGCCGGAAGCTACGAGATTGCCAAGACTGTGCAGGACTGCGGCGCCGCGTATCTCGCCGTTGCCGTGCTCGACGAGGGCATTGCTCTCCGCCGCCGTGGCATCACAATGCCGATAATGGTCATGAACCCCAAGGTGATGAACTATAAGGCAATGTTTGCCAATCGTCTCGAACCGGAAATCTACTCTTTTGAGATGCTACGCGATGTAATCAGGGAGGCCCGCAAGAATGGCATTACCGATTATCCGATTCATATAAAGCTCGACACCGGCATGCACCGCATGGGTTTCATCGAGTCTGAGCTTCCCGAACTGATGGAGCTGCTCGAGAACTCTCCTGAGGTAAGGGCGAAGTCTACTTTCTCCCACCTCGCCACCGCCGACTGCCCCGACCAGAACGACTACACGGAGCTGCAGCTCGAACGCTTCCGCCGCTTCACCGACTATATGCAGTCGCGCTCCTCTCACCGCATACTCCGACATGTGCTCAACACCGCCGGCATATTGCGCTATGCAGATGAGCATCATTACGATATGGCACGCCTCGGCATTGGTCTCTATGGCGCCAACACTCTCCCTGCCGACATGGAGCGCCCCCTCGCCGTGGTCTCCACCCTGCGCACCTCCATATTCGCGATACGCGACTGGCAGGCCGGCGAGTCGGTGGGCTATGCCCGCAAGGGGCGTCTCGACAAGTCCTCGCGCATCGCCACAATACCGATCGGCTATGCCGACGGCATGAACCGTCACTTCGGCAACGGTGCAATCTCGGTGCGAGTAAATGGCAAGGATGCCCCCACCGTGGGCAACATCTGCATGGACGCCTGCATGATCGATGTGACCGGCATAGACTGCAAGGTGGGAGACTCCGTGGAAATTTTCGGCCCGGAGGCCCCGCTCCAACGGCTCGCCGACGTGCTCGACACAATCCCCTATGAAGTGCTGACAGCAATCTCCCCACGTGTCAAACGCGTCTACTACCGAGAGTAATTTATAATTTATAATTCTCGTTTCCAATTTTTGATTTCATAACTCTGACCTCTGACTTAAAAAAACTCTGACCTCTGACCTAAATAAAATGCTGCGGGCTCTTTTCCTTTCACATATTCCGTTGTATCCGGTGATTGGCGGCGACCGAATCCGCCTCACCCAGATGCTCAAGCTCTTATGCCACACCCACGTCACCGACGTGGTCTGCATATCGCATCACCATGGCAGCGAACTGAGCGTCAAGGGGCTAATAGAGGGTGTGGCCGACGAGAAGTGGTTTTATGTGCCGCGTCTCAAACGGTATCTCAATGCCGCCAAAACCCTTATCAACGACCGTCCGGAGCTCGACAACCACTACTGGCACAGGCATGTGCAGCGATACATCGACTCCGTAGCCGCCGACTATGACGTGATAGTCTGCGGTTCGCCGGCAATGGCGGCATATCTGCGCAAGCACACCGACAAGAATATATATCTTGATTTCACCGACTCGCTGACCCTCAACTATGAGCATGCGACCGATGTGTCGCACGGGCTGAAACGCATCTGGAAGCGACTGAATGCCAAGCGCATGAGGAAGTTGGAACGTAAATACAGGGAGATGTTTGTCAACACGGCCTACATATCCACACGCGACCGCGACTACATAGGCGCGGACACACGCAAGACTTGCATAGTGAAAAATTTTGTGGATATGCCGCCCATGGAGCAGACCTGCGCATACGCCCCCACGAGCCGCGACATTGTATTCGTAGGCAAGATGAACTATGGCCCGAACATCGAGGCATGCCGGCATTTCGCCCTAGATGTCTTCCCGAAGGTGAGGGAGGCGATACCGGACTCCCGGTTTTTAATAGTGGGCACGTCCCCCACTCCTGAGGTGACGGCCTTAGCCTCATCTTCTGCCGGAATAATCGTGACGGGGCGCGTGGAGAGTCCGGCTGACTATTACCGCAATGCTGCCTTGGTGTGCGCGCCCATGGTGTCGGGGTCCGGACTTCAGAACAAGATACTCGAGGCCATGGCTTTCGGATGCCCGGTGGTCACGACGCCGATTGGCGCCGGCGGTTTCACCGACGTGCCCGAATCGCTGCTGATTTGCAACGACAACGGCTCCATGGCCGAAGCCTGCATCGGGCTGCTGAATAATCCCGACAGACGTGCATCGCTCGGACAGCAGAACCGTATATTCATCGACACTCACTATTCGGAGCAGGTGGCCTTGCTACAATTTCAGGATTTCATTTGCAATAATCAATGAGGTTGAGTATCTTTGCAAGTTGAATGACATCGGACGAAGCTGTTGGCAGTGCATCATGCCACACCGCTCCGCACCTCACCCACATCAAACAGGCCAAGATGAAAATTATAAACAAACAAGGAATACGTAAGATTGAGGAAGCCACTTGCGAGAATCAACAGATCAGCTCCATCGACCTTGTGGAGCGTGCCGCCAACGCCGTGGCCTGTGAGATTATATCAAGGTTTCTGCCCACACAGCGCATCGTGGTGATAGCCGGGCCGGGCAACAATGGCGCCGACGCTCTCGCCGTGGCCCGGATGCTCGTGGAGCAAGGCTACAGGCGCGTGGAGATTTTCCTTTTCAATGTCACCGGTAAGCTCTCGCACGATTGCAATGAGGAGTCTAAGCGCCTATTGGCAATGGACAATATCGACTTCACCGAAATCACTCGCGAATTCAACCCTCCTTATCTCGGAGAGAACGATGTGGTGGTCGACGGCATGTTTGGCTCGGGGCTCAACAATACTCTCCAGGGCGGCTTCGTCTCCGTGGCCCGTTATATCAATGAGTCGGGGGCTTTCGTCGTTTCTATCGACATCCCTTCCGGCCTGTTCTGCGAATGGAACGCGCAGCAGAACCTCCGCGATGTGGTTCACGCCGACCTCACACTCGCGTTCCAGCTCCCCAGGCTATCTTTCTTCTTCGCAGAGAATTATGACGTGCTCGGCGAGTGGAAACTCATAGACATTGACCTCGACCAGGCCATGATAAAGTCGGAAAGTACCAACACCGGCTTCTATCTGATTGACTCTCACAATATCTCCTATTTCCTCAATCCGCGCTTACCTTTCACCGGCAAGCGTGACTATGGCTCGGCCCTGATTTTCGCCGGTTCTACCGGCATGATGGGGGCTGCCGTGATGGCCTCAAGGGCCTGCATGAAGAGCGGTGCCGGGCTCGCCACTGTGCATTCCGCACACCGGGGCATGCCGATTGTGCAGACTGCTGTGCCTGAGGTGATGTTTGAGCCTGACCGCAATGAGCATTTCATATCCGACATGAAGATTCACCATAAGCACCAGGCCGTGGCCGTAGGGCCCGGCATAGGCACCCAGGATATGACTATCAACGCGCTCGAACGGCTGCTCCAGAATTGCCCCTCTCCGCTCGTGCTCGACGCTGACGCGCTCAACTGCATATCGGAGCGCCCGGCACTCCTGCCGCTGATTCCGCCCAAAACCATAATCACCCCTCACATCGGGGAGTTCGACCGCCTCTTCGGCGAGCATAAGAACTCCGAAAACCGTCTGAAGACTGCCATAGAGAAGGCCCGCATGTACAACATAATAATTGTGCTGAAGGGACATTACACCGCAGTGGTGCGCCCCACCGGCCGCGTCTATATAAATTCTACCGGCAATCCGGGCATGGCCACAGCCGGCGCCGGCGATGTGCTCACCGGCATCATCACCGCCTTCCTCGCCCAAGGCTACCTGCCTGAATATGCCGCCACTGTCGGTGTGTACGTGCATGGACTCGCCGGCGACATGGCTGCCGAGAAACTCGGTGAGTTCGGCATGACAGCCACCGACATTTCCGACCATGTGGGCCGTGCCATTCACTCTATACTCCTCTCCAAAAAGTCTAACACAACCATCCAAAATCCTTGACAATGAAGACCTCCAAATCACTTCTCGCCGCCGCGCTGCTCGCATTGCCGACCATTTCGCCGCTCGCGTCATCGGTCGCCCTTGCCCAGAACACCCACGTGCTGACCGCCGACAAGCATAATGAGTACGGACTCGTATATTCGCTCCCCATCACATCGGTGCGCTTCGACATCAAGGTCCGTCACACCACTCGCAAGGCCGGTCCTTTCTTCCAGTATGCCAAGAAGTATATCGGCACCGACAAGGTGATCAAGGAGAACTCCGAGAAGTGGGAGATCATCTCTGTCACCGCCACGCCGGTCGGCTCTCCCGACCCCGACAACCAATATCTCATGCAGCTCAAGCCGGGCGCGGTGACTTTTCTCTGCGTGGCCGACGATGGCATGCTGCTCGCCATCAATAAGGAGGTCGATGCTCCCCGTCCCACCGTGGCCGAGGGCAGCACTCTCGAGCAGGAGGCCATAAACCCTAAGGAGTATCTGCAATATGTCAATGAGGATTTCCTCGCTTCGCAGTCGTCGGCCAAGCAGGCTCAGATGCTCTCGGAGAGCCTTATGGAGGTGCGCGATTCAAAGGTGGCGCTCACCCGGGGCACTGCCGAGACGATGCCTTCCGACGGTCGCCAGCTGGAGCTTATGCTCAATTCGCTCTCGCATCAGGAGGAGGCCATGACGGCCGCGTTCATCGGCACCACGGAGGTGGAGTCGGTGACCCGTTCGTTCACTTTCACCCCCGATGAGGAGGGGAAGTCCACTCTATTCCGGCTCTCTGATTTCGCCGGTTTCGTCGACTCTGACGATTATTCGGGCGAACCTGTCTATATCAATGTCAAGGTGACTGCCAAGGGTGAACTCCCCGTCGACTCTAAGGGTGAGGAGAAGAAGTATCCTAAGGATGGTGTGGCTTATGTGATTCCGGGCACCGCCAATATATCTCTCACATGCGGCGGACGCACTCTATGGCAAGGAGATGTGGAGTGCTCGCAGTTTGGCTCTGTGTTCGGTCTTCAGCCTTCGCTCTTCAGCGACCGCAAGGGCCGCTCTTTCGCCACTTTCAACCCCGCCACCGGAGCTTTGTTGCAAATCGGAGAACTGAATGATGGAGAATAGTCTTACACTCTCGCAGTTTCAGCAGTTGCTCGGCAATGCCATACGCACCGCGCATGGCCTGCAGAATGTGTGGGTGCAGGCGGAGTTTAGCGACTTGCGGTTCAACGGTGGCCATTGCTACATGGAGCTGATCGAGAAGGATGCCGCCGGAACCACCCGTGCCAAGATTCGAGCCATGATTTGGACCGGCACTCTCGCCATGATTCGCCGTAAGTTTTTCGACGCCACAGGGCGCGACATCGCCTCCGGACTCAAGGTGCTCGTGCGCGGCTCAGCTTCGCACCATAATCTCTACGGCCTCTCTTTCACCATCTCCGACATTGACCCCTCTTACACGCTCGGCGACATGGAGCGCCTCCGCCGAGAGATTCTCGAACGCCTCGCTCGTGAGGGTGTCATCAATTTCAATAAGTCGCTCCGCGTGCCATACACTCCCCAGCGCATCGCCGTAATCTCGGCCGAAGGGGCTGCCGGATATGGCGATTTCATCAACCAGATTCACAACAACCCCGACGGGTTTGCCATTTATCCGGTGTTGTTTCCGGCTGTGTTGCAGGGCGAACGTACCGCCCCATCGGTAATGGCCGCTCTCGACTTGGTGGAGCAGACCAATTTCAATTGGGATGCCGTGGTGATAATACGCGGCGGCGGCGCCACAACCGACCTCAATGGCTTCGACAATTATGAGCTGGCAAGGCGTGTGGCGACGTTCCCGCTCCCTGTTATAGTGGGTATCGGCCACGAACGTGACCGCACCGTGCTCGACGAAATAGCCTGCGTGCGCTGCAAGACCCCGACCGCCGTGGCGGCCTGGATTGTCGACTCGCTGCGCAATGCCAATACCCAGACCACCGAAATAGTGCGCCGCATTGCCGCTTTCGGCGCCAATGCCCTCAAGGGTGAACATATCAGGCTGACCAACCTGTCACAGCAGATCCCGGCTTCGGCCCGCAATGTGGTGCTTCGCAACAATATGAGGCTCGACCGTCTCGCCGCCTCCATACCGAATATCATTAAGGGCAGGCTCACAAGACACCATCTGTCGCTCAACTCTCTGCAGTCGCGCATCGAGAATGCCGGTAAGTCCGCCATTCGCACCCAGCAGCTGAGACTCCAACGTCTATCGGACATGCTGAGGCTCCTGAGTCCTCAAAACACTCTGCAACGAGGCTATTCGATAACCCGCTGCAACGGCAAGGCCGTACGCTCCGCCGCCCAACTCTCCCCCGGCGACACTCTCGTGACAATCCTCCCCGACGGCTCTGTGCAATCTACAATCACCGAATCAGAAATATAAATACCCCCAATTAAGTAATGAGTCATTTTAAATTTAAATTTGATTTGTGCTTATTTTTGTTAGATTGGGAATTCCGCAGAAGGCGCATAGCGGGCTATGTAACTGATAAGGAATTTCCAAGGTGACAAAAAGAAGCCAAAGCAAATTCAAATCAGAAAACTCATTACTTAAATTTAAGAGCCCATCTCATAAAAATTTTACCCATAGGGGCGGCTTATTTTTGAGCTGATT
>CAJTYC010000031.1 GCA_910584185.1 uncultured Muribaculaceae bacterium | reverse complement strand
AGTGCGCAAGCAACGTCAGACTACGCCGCCTCGCGCACTGGGGAAGAGGAGGCGCCGCCGACGTATATCAGTAAAAAACCAATTGACACAAATATTTTTTTGTTAATTTTAATTTTTTTTTTGCAAGATTAAAAAATTATGTTTAAATTTGCCACGTGTTTCGGCCATGAGAACTTAAAGCTTAAATTCAAAAGAACTAAAAACCTGCATTAAGACCATACTTATACCGGAATCACTCAAAGTTAGCCAAAAAAATTTCTATATATTAACCAAAATCTAAAAAAAATTCAATTATGAAGAAATTTTACGTGCTCGCAGCCGCTGCAGCTATCGCTATGTCAGCAACTGCTCAGGACAAACTCTACGTTGTAGGCAATTGGGGTGGCGAAAACCACTTCGTTGGTGCAGACCAGAAAGTTTTTGAGAAAACAGGTGACAACTACGTTTTCCAAATCGAAGCTCTCAGCGCTTTCAAGATGTCTACCGTGTCTCTCGCACAGCCCGGTCAAGATGATGAAGGTAATCCTACCATGATTGACGATTGGGACAATTTTAACGCAAACGCATACGGTTGCGACTACGGCTTCAAGACTGATGTGGTGAAAGAAATTACCAAAGGTTTTAATGGCAACATCGCTTGCCCCTACGTTTCTAACTACACAGTAACTGTTTCAGGAGACCTCACAACAGTTCAGCTCACACCCTCAGGCCCCAACCCCGACGGAAACTTCCGCGTATTCTTCCGCGGTGATATGAATAACTGGGATGAAATCACAGATTGGGAATTCAAACTCATCGACGAGAAGAATCTTATCTACAAGTTTGAGTGCGGAGCAGAACAATCTATCGCAGCGAATTCTAATTTCAAAATTGCTGACGCAAACTGGGGTTCAATCAACTTCGGTATGCCTCAGAAAGTTGATGAAGAAGGTAATATAGTCAACTACGACTTCTTCCCCCTCGAAGAGAGCCTCGTTCTCGTATACAACAACAGCCAAAACCTCACTCTCGGTGAAGAGTTCTACGGTGTTGCATACTTCAACCTCGCTGAAAAGATGCTTTACATGAGCAACGAAGCAGACGCTGAGAACCCCTTCGCAGCTGTTAACGAAATCACTGTTGACAACAACGCTCCCGCAGCTTACTACACTCTCCAGGGTGTACGCGTGTCTGAGCCCGCTAACGGTCTCTACATCGTAGTGAAGGACGGCAAAGCTACTAAGGTGATCCGCTAAGCAATTACACAACCCATCCATACGAAAGACGACTCCCACAGGGAGCCGTCTTTTTTTTGTAGTTAATTTCATTTAATTAAAGAAATTTTTCTTTAAAACATCGCGACTTTCCATAAAATTTTGTAATTTTGCATGACGAACAAGGTCAAGCAGCGTTATTATGCCGTAAGACATACTCAAAAGCCCGACCAATGCTCCTCAAATTAACTAAAGCTTAGACTTAAACTTCAAATAAAAACCCAAAAATTTAATCAAATCTATGGCAACATTAGATCTGTCTCAGTATGGCATCAAGGATGTGAAGAATATCATTCACAACCCAAGCTACGATGAGCTTTACAAAGCAGAACTCGATCCCAGCCTCGAAGGCTACGAGAAAGGTTACCTCACCGATCTCGGTGCAGTTGACGTGTTCACAGGCGTTTACACCGGCCGTTCTCCCAAAGACAAATATCTCGTAAAGGATGAGGTCACTGAAAACACCGTATGGTGGACCACCGACGAATACAAGAACGACAACAAACCCATCTCTACTGAAGTATGGGACAAACTCCGCGACAAAGCCGTTAAGGAGCTCAGCGACAAGACTCTCTACGTCGTTGACGTATACTGCGGTGCAAACCCCGCAACCCGCATGTGCGTGCGCTTCATCATGGAAGTGGCATGGCAGGCCCACTTCGTCACCAACATGTTCATCCGTCCCTCTGAAGAGGAACTCAAGGACTTCAAGCCCGACTTCGTTGTCTTCAACGCTTCAAAGGCTAAGTGCGAGGAATACAAGGAACTCGGCCTCCACTCTGAGACTGTAGTTGCTTTCAACATCAAGCAGCGCGAGCAGGTGATCATCAACACCTGGTATGGCGGTGAGATGAAGAAGGGTATGTTCTCCATGATGAACTACTTCAACCCCCTCCGCGGCATCGCTTCAATGCACTGCTCTGCCAACACCAACATGGACGAGACCAGCACTGCTATCTTCTTCGGTCTCTCCGGCACAGGTAAGACTACCCTCTCTACCGACCCCAAGCGCAAACTCATCGGCGACGACGAGCACGGCTGGGACGACGAGGGTGTGTTCAACTACGAAGGCGGTTGCTACGCTAAGGTGATCAACCTCGATCCCGAAAGCGAACCCGATATCTACAACGCCATCACTCGCGACGCTCTCCTCGAGAACGTGACTGTGGAAGAGGGTGGCAAGTGCGACTTCGCCGACAAGAGCGTCACTGAGAACACCCGCGTATCTTACCCCATCTACCACATCAAGAACATCGTGAAGCCCGTTTCCAAGGGTCCGGCTGCAAAGCAGGTTATCTACCTCTCTGCCGACGCTTTCGGTGTGCTTCCTCCCGTTTCTATCCTCACTGACGAGCAGGCTCAGTACTACTTCCTCAGCGGCTTCACCGCTAAGCTCGCCGGCACTGAGCGCGGCATCACTGAGCCTACTCCTACATTCTCTGCTTGCTTCGGCCAGGCATTCCTTTCACTCCACCCCACAAAATATGCTGAGGAGCTCGTGAAGAAAATGCAGGTTAGCGGCGCTCACGCATACCTCGTAAACACAGGTTGGAACGGCACCGGCAAGCGCATCTCTATCCGCGACACTCGTGGTATCATCGACGATATCCTCAACGGCGACATCGAGAAGGCTCCCACAAAGGTTATCCCCTTCTTCGACTTCAAAGTTCCTACCGAACTCCCCGGCGTTGATCCCAAGATCCTCGACCCCCGCGACACTTACGCTGACCCCAAAGAATGGGAAGAGAAAGCTAAGAAACTCGCCGAAATGTTCATCAACAACTTCAAGAAATTCGAAACTAACGAACTCGGCAAGAAACTTGCTGAGGCAGGTCCGAAACTCTAATCTTGAATCCGGAAAAACACAATACCCAGAGGTGCGCCAAAAGCGCACCTTTTTTAATTTATAATTAATAATGAATAATGAATAATCTGCCTACCCTATTATTCATTATTCATTAAAAACTTGATTCCATCAAGTTCCCCGTCAGCATCCATCAGCACCCTCACCTGCCACCACCTGTAACCCACGCCCCTCAGCAGCCGCATATGCGGCCCACGGCAACGGCCCACCACACGCCACCTGTCGCGATGATGCGACCCAAGCAGCTCTATCTCCATATCCCGCCTCGAGAATACCCCACGCGCCGTTATGCCTCGCACTCGCTTCATGGCATCCATATCGCCGAGGTCAAGACTCGCTGTAACAATCCGCTTATAGTCATAATGCTCCTCAGGCTTCTCCACATCACCCGGCTTCACATCGCTGTCCAACTTACCTATCTTATCCCAACTCCCCAAGTTCACGCCCTCGCCCGGCAACGCCATCCCCTTGATTCCGGCCATAGCCTCCGAGATCGGTATAGATGCCACCACCCTGAAATCGACAGTTGCCCCGACCCTCGAGAGTATGATATCCTCCGTGAGCCGCTGATAAAACCAAATCTTGCGCCTCTCTCCCGCTATCTCGGCCGAGCGTATCGCCGTGACCTGCTCATCGCCGGCAAGCAAATCCACCGGCTTACCCATATAAATGTCAAGATGAGTCACCGACGCCAAAAGCCCATTATCGAGCGAGAACGGATCCACATCGAGCCTCAACCCCACAGGGGTATTCATAATCTCCATAACCGACTGCAACGAAGTGCCGGTCAGCGAAATCTCATTGGCGGCAAGAAGCGGAGCTCGAGTGTTCACCAGCTTCTTCACAAAAGGGGAAATCTTGACATGCGAACCATCCACACGGCGCAACGCATAACCCACCACAAAAGGAGAAGTCACCAGATTCCGGAGCAAAGCCCGCTCACGATACTGCTTGAAGGCACCCAAAGCAGCCGAAGTCATCCGCTTCACCATAGTCTCGCTCACCAAAGCCGAAGTAGACGAAGTGGCCCCAAGCCAAGTCTTCACCAACTGCAAATCCTCATCAGGCACCTTCACCCCAACCTCACAAGCCGGATAAAAATAACGCGAATTAACAAAACCCGACACCTCCCCCGGATAAGTAGAGACCCTGACACCAATCTCCAAGCCGGAAGCACCACTTGAGGCAACAATCGTATCACCACTCGAAGCACCAAGACCGGAAGCCAAAGCAGCCCCGACCTCCCCACGCTTAAGAAAAGTGACACTGCAATTATCGTCATCCACACGAACAAAAAACTTACGAAACTTCATAACAAATCATTTTCCCACAAAAATACAACCTTAACATACCCCCAAACCAATATTCCAACACAAACCCAAAAAACAATACAAACAACGAAAATCAGTTAAATAAAAAAAAGACCGATGCAAATAAAAGGCGAAAACACAATGTTGGGCCAATACCTCCTCCAAGAGCTGAAAGCCCACCCCGAAGCCTCAGCCGATACCATGGTAATCTGCGATGGCATCACAAATGAAGACCTGCCGAGCCTGAGCGCCTTCAAAAACATAGTCTACGTAAGCTCCCACGAGGTATACAGCCCCGAGGCCGGAGAGGATGTAGACGAATCCCGCCCCACCTTCGCATGGTCAGAAACCGGCAAACGACACGCCCGCACCGAACTCCTCCTCGAGAAGCACTGCGCCCAAAACTCGCAGACCCTCACCATAGTGCGGCCAGCCATAATGTTCGGCAACGGCATAGACGGCCCGATGCTCCGGCTCTTCAACCGCGTGGTGCGAGGCCACTACGTGCACGTGCGAGGCAACGAAGCCAAAGTATCACTCGTCACCGCACTCGACACCGCCAAGGCAATAATCGCCATAGCCGGCACACCCGGCATATTCAACATCTCCGACGGCCAACCCCACCGCTGGATCGACATCGTAGAGGCAATGACAGCCAACATTGGCGCCCAAAAGCGAATGACCCACCTCCCCGAGAAGTGGATACGCTTCATATACCGCTGGTTCGGCCGACTGCCGATAGTCGAGGAATGCCTCTCGCCCAAAGCCCTCGAACCCCTGAGCCGAACATGCGTCCTCACCAACCGGAAAATAAAAGAAGCAACCGGCCTGAACTTCCACAACACCACCCAAGTGATAGCCAGAACCGACAAAACCTACCCCTACCAAAACTAACTATGCTGACAAAAATCCAATCATTCCTAAAAAAGCTCTCCCAAACAGCAGCCACCCTCATAAAGATACCCCTGATGTCAGGCTGCCCCTCCAAGCCCTCCAAAGAGAAAAAAGGCACAATAATCATAATGGGCAACGGCCCCTCGCTCCGCACAGCCATAGAAGAAGACCTCGAAGTGCTGATGAGTCACCCAAGGCTCGCAGTAAACCTCTCAGCCCTAACCCCCGACTTCAAGACCTTGAAGCCCGACTACTACATCCTCGCCGACATAGCCTTCTTCCTCAAAAACAAGACAGGCAAAGTCCCCGCCCTATGGCAAGCCCTCGCCGAAGTATCCTGGCCCATGACCCTCTTCCTCCCCGCCAAGGCCCGCAAGATGCCCGAAGTGAAGCGCCTCCCCACCAACATCACCGTGAAATACTACAACCTCACACCGGCAGAAGGCTTCAACGCCCTGATACACCCCATCTACACCTCAGGCCTCGCAATGCCGCGCCCACGCAACGTGCTGATACCCTCCATTATGTGCGCGATGCGAGAAGGCTTCACCAAGATAGTGCTGATAGGAGCCGACCACAACTGGAGCAAGACCCTGTGGGTCACCGACCGCAACCGAGTAGTCTCGGTGCAGCCACACTTCTACGAAGACGACAGCGAAGAGCTGAAACGCGCCGAAGAGATCTTCAAGAACGTACACCTGCACGAAGTCTACGAAAACTACGCCATAGCCTTCCGCAGCTACTTCACCCTGAAAGCCTACACCGACAAAAAAGGAGTGCAAATAATCAACGCCACCCCCGGCAGCTTCATAGACGCCTTCGAAAGAGCTCCACTAAGCCATGCCTAAATGAGCCGGAAGCCAACTTTTGTTCTGTGCAAGCGCGAAGCGCTTGAAGCCGCATAGCGGTTTTGAAGGCGTGAGAGCGCAAAGCGCGATTCTTTTATACTTTTTTACTCTTTTTTTGGCATAATTCACTTATTTTACTACCTTTGCAACTATCAAACCATTATTAACTTAATAATCACTTCATGAAACATCGCTACCAAAAGGTCCTGCTTGCAGCAACAATAGCAGCAACAACCCTCACGGCCTGCAGAGACAACAATTACGACCTCTCAGACATTGACACAACTACACAAATCAAAGTCAATGACCTTACCGTGCCAATCAATCTCACCGACATTAAAATGTCATCGATAATCGATATCGAAAACGACGGCATAGTCCAGATTGTAAACAACCAGTATTGCATTGTGCAGCAAAGCGACTTCGAATCGTCAGACATCCAAATCGATAGAGGAAATAGGCACCGACCTCCACGTCACCTTCACCCTCTCGCTCAAGGGCTTCGGCCATAACAACCTCAAGGGCTTCAACCTCAAGGGCCTAACCCTCCTCCTCCCCAAGCACCTCCTCGAGGTGAACACCTACGGCCAAGGCAACTATAACGCCTCTACAGGTGAATTCCACATCAACGACCGCTACGTAGACGGTGATGCTGCATCTCTCACCATCTCCTTCGGCCGCGTAAACTTCGCTGCATCAGGCATCAACTTCAACGCCGCCAACCACAGCATCTCCTTCTCAGGCACCCTCGGCGTGATTGCCGGTGACGCTGTAGTAAACACCTCCGACGTGAAGGACCGAACCAAGATACCCTCGCAAGTCGAATATACCGTAGACTACAACATCGACGACATTCCGGTCAACTCTTTCACCGGTGGCATCGACTACACGCTCGATGACTTCGACATGCCCATCCTCGCCGGCGGCTTCAAGGCCTTCGGCGGCTACAACACCGTGACAATCAGCGCACGCGCCTCAGTCAACGCGGCAATACCCAAGGACCTCTTCAGCCTGCTCAAGGAGGGCATGACCAACAAGACCTACGACATAAGAGATGTCCGCGCCAACGCCACAGCATATGCTGAGATAGCCCTCGGCCACAGCCGTGACATCAACAGCCAATGGCGCGTGGGTGGTGCACTGAAGTTTAACCTCGGTGTAGCCGACTTCGACGCACGCCTCGACGAGGCACGTCTGCAACTCGGCGAAGACAACTGGACCATCCAATCGCGAGCAAGCCTCAACGCCGCCATGAACGGCCTGAAATTCAAGATGAAAGCCGACAAGGACAACCCCTCCATGCAATACGTAGACGGACTCGACATGGACAGCTTCGGTGGCCTCACCGGCTTCGGCATGGCCCTCGACCTCGGAGCCGTATTCACACTCAACGCTGACTGGCAATTCTCCGCAGCAGTGCTCGACTTCGGCTTCATGAGCTGGAGCAACAACCTAAAGGCCACGACCGACGGCGACAAGATCTTCGAAACCGACCGCTACACATTCGACCCCGACGACGACAAGGATAACCCCCACAGCTTCGACAACGAATGGAAAACCATGCGCGACGACCTCGAAGAGCTCTACAAGCTCGAAGACAGAGGCAAAGGAAGCCGCACCGATATGCTCGCAGCCACCCTCAACTTCGGCGCGCGCTACACCTTCCCCCTCTACCGTCCGCTCACATTCGGCCTTGTCAACACCACACACATCAACGGCAAATACACATGGACCGACTTCCGCCTCTCGGCCAACGTCGCCCCGGTGAAGATGTTCTCCGCAACGGCCAACCTCGCAGTAGGCACCTACGGAGCAGGCTTCGGATGGCTCCTGAACTACCACTACACAGGCTTCGGACTCTTCCTCGGCATGGACCACACCCTCGGCAAACTGACCAAAGACGGCGTGCCGCTAAACAGCAACGCCAGTGTAAACTTCGGCATGAACATACTCTTCTGATATAATAAGGGCCGGCAACCTTGTTGCCGGCCCTTATTATATCAGAATGAATAATTAATAATGAATAATGGCTTCGCGACCTGAAAAACCGACGCGAAGCCTCCGGGAGGGAGGAGCCTCCGGCGACGACAAAAAAAAGACAACAAAAAAGCAAATATGTCAATTTTTATGTTAAAAATAAAATTTCAAAGGCATTTTATAAGACTCTTATCAACTTTTTTGTTATTTTTGCATTAATATGTAAAAGAGTGGCCTCAGATATATATAAGGCCACTCCTTTCTTATAGAAGTTGTTTAACTAAAATTCTATATTTATTATGACATTTCAAGACGCAGTAAAAACCTGCCTCAACAAGTACGCAGACTTCAACGGCAGGGCATCACGTTCAGAATTCTGGTGGTTTGTCCTCTTCACAGTAATCGTAGGATTCGTGGTAGGAATCATCGGAGCAATCATCGGCAAGACAGGCTCATCAATCCTTTCAGGCCTCGTATCGCTCGCACTACTTCTCCCCGGACTCGCCGTGGCAGTGCGCCGCCTCCACGACGTTGACAAGAGCGGATGGTGGGTATTCATCGGCCTTATCCCCGTAATCGGCAGCATCTGGCTCCTCGTGCTCGAGCTCACCGCCGGCAACCCCGCCCCCAACGCCTACGGCGAACCCCAAGACTGACAAGACAAAACCATAATGTCAAAATGACATCATGACATAACAAAACCAACCAAAAGGCACCCCAAAAACAAAGGGGTGCCTTTGTTTTTAATCCCATTTCCATCCCTACTAATCAACTTTCTAACCCATCCAAGAGGTTTATTTTGCACCCTCGATTTTTATTGCTACTTTTGCATATTATGGACTCCATGAACAAACTGACTAACCTTCCTCTTTCTCTCGTTTTCATATTTTTGGCAGCCTTCTTGCCAACGCTTTGCCTCGCCAATAATAACACGCCCTCACTATTGACCCCGGAAATCAAACGTGAGATCATCACCTTGGATTCACTGCTCACGCATTCCCACACCTTCGTGAAGCAAAAGGAAGAAAGGCTCTCCGCCCTGCGCAAGAAATATAACGCCAACACAGATGCGGCCCACAGATACTGGATAGCCTCTGATCTTTACGACGAATACTGTGTCTACGATTCCGACTCGGCCATGTATTACGCCGAACGCGCCATAAACCTTGCACACCAACTCAACCGTCGCGATCTTGTCGATGAGATGGAACTCAACAAGGCATACATATATTCAGCCACCGGAATGCTGTCGGAAGCCGAAAACCTGCTGGCACGCATCAACCCCGACTCCCTCTCCACCAAACTCGCAATGCAATATTACGAAGGCGTCCTATTCCTATCCACCCACACCGACCAATACTTCGGCCGGCAATACGACTCCAAGATGTATTCCATGCAAATGGACAGCCTGCTGAAGCAAGCGCGACGCAACATCACCCCCGACCACCCCAAATTCATCTGGCTCATGGGCTGGAGCTGCCTCTCCTCTAAGAAGGAAGCTGCCGAAGCAATACCCATTGTGCGTGAGAGAGTAGACTTTTACGATTATTCCACCCGTGGCAACGCCATGGATGCCTGGGTGCTCGCCAAACTCTACGAACGCATAGGCGACAGCGAGAAATACCTGAAATATCTAATCCTCTCAGCGCAGGCCGACGTGCGAGCTTGCAACAAGGAAATAGCATCGCTCGAAGAGATTGTGCAACTCCTTTACGACCTCGGAGACTACGAACACGCCAACTTCTACCTCAACTACTGCATATCCCGGGCCAACGAATACAAAAGCAGAGTGCGCACAGGCAGACTCGCCGAGCTGCAACGAAAGACCCTCGGCGCCATAAACGAAAGCATCGAGCATCAGACCAAGCTAAACCGCATATATATCTACATCCTCATATTCGTACTCGCCATCCTGATTGCTTCCGTGCTATATATATTACGCCAGAACAAGAAGTTGAAAGCATCACGCATCAACCTCAGCGACGCAAACGCCGCGCTGAGCTCTAAAGTGGAGGAACTTCAGAGCATCCGGCACCAACTGCATGCCGCCAACGAAAAACTGCGCGAATCATACGAAACCGCCCACAACACAGCCCGACAGCTCTCCGAAATCAACGACTCCAAGGAGCAATACATAGCCAACATATTCACCATATGCTCCAACTATATCTCAAGCCACGAAGAATTCCGCGCCAACATACACAAGCTGCTCACAGCGCGAAAGTTCGAACAAGCCATGCAACTCGTCAAATCGCCCGAACTATCTTACGAAGAAATAAAGCAGCTCTATGCCAACTTCGACAAGATTTTCCTGCAACTATACCCCGACTTTGTGGCCGATTTCAACACCCTGCTGCGCGAAGAGGAACAAATATCGCTCAAAAAAGCTGACACCCTCACCACCGAACTGCGCATCTACGCCCTCGTAAGGCTCGGGCTCAACGACTCTGTAAAGATAGCCCGCTTCCTGCACTGCTCAGTCCAGACAGTCTACAACACCCGCCAGCGCACCCGCAACAAAGCAGCGATACCCCGCGAAGAATTCGCCATCCGCGTCCGCTCATTAGGCAAACCCACCCTCTGACCCCTATTAGCCCTATTAGCCCTATTAGCCCCATTAGCCCTATTACCCCTATCACACAATTTACCAATTAGTAATTTTTAACACACCGATACCACTAATTACCAACAACTTACCATTTTTCACAATTTACTTTTATCCTTACTTCCATTTGACATCTTAATCAGGAGTAAGTAATTTTGCATCACCTATCCGAACTAATTAAAAAACTGTCTGAACAAAAACATGAAAAAACTTAGTATCATTGCTTTATCCGTGCTCGCTTCCGCGGTCGCCATTTCTGCGTCCGACACGATGCCGGTCTATCTCGATTCCTCTAAATCCATAGATGAGCGTGTGGAAGATGCCCTCTCGCGTCTTACCACTCAAGAGAAAATCGATATCATACATGCCCAGTCCAAGTTCTGCTCCAAGGGAGTGCCAAGGCTCGGCATACCGGAACTGTGGACCACTGACGGCCCCCACGGAATCCGCCCCGAAGTCCTCTGGGACGAATGGGAACAGGCCGGCTGGACCAACGACAGTTGTGTGGCTTTCCCGGCCCTCACCTGTCTTGCCGCCACCTGGGACCCTGACCTATCGCTCCTCTATGGCAAGTCGCTCGGCGAGGAAGCCCGCTTCCGCGGCAAGGATGTTGTGCTCGGTCCCGGTGTCAACATTTACCGCACTCCCCTCAATGGCCGTAATTTCGAATATATGGGTGAGGATCCATATCTCGCCTCACGTATGGTCGTGCCCTATGTAAAAGGGCTCCAGAGTCTCGGAGTCGCAGCTTGCGTGAAGCATTTCGCCCTCAATAACAACGAACTTAACCGACACTCCACCAACGTAATAGTTGACGACCGCGCACTATATGAGATTTACCTGCCTGCCTTCAAGGCTGCCGTGCATCAGGGTGATGCATGGTCCATCATGGCAGGCTACAATCTTTATGACAGCCAGCACCTTTGCCATAACGCCCGTATGCTCAACGACATCCTCAAGAAGGAATGGAACTATAAGGGCGCGGTGGTGAGCGACTGGGGTGGAACTCACGACACCATGGAAGCTATCACCAACGGTCTCGACCTCGAGTTCGGCAGCTGGACCAACGGTCTTTATGAAGGCGCCAGCAATGCCTACGACAATTATTATATGGCACTCCCCTATCTCGACCTCATAAAGCAGGGCAAGGTTGGCACAGACGAACTCGACGACAAGGCTCGCCGTGTACTCCGCCTGTTAATGCTCACCGCTATGGATAATCGCAAGGGCAACGGCTCGATGTGCAGCAAGGAGCATTATGAGGCAGCCCGCCGCATCGGCAACGACGGCATTGTGCTGCTTCGCAACGAAAACCGGCTCCTCCCTATCGCCAAAACCTCTGCCCGGATTCTCGTAGTGGGCGAGAACGCCATCAAGATGATGACCGTGGGTGGAGGCAGCAGCTCGCTCAAGGTGCAGCGTGAGGTCTCTCCCCTCGACGGCATACGCTCCGCCGCAAACTCTCTCGGCATGTCGGTAGATTATGCTCGCGGATATGTGGGCGACGTTAGCGGTGAATATAACGGTGTGGTCACAGGTCAGGACCTGACCGATAGCCGCTCTGCCGCCGAGCTGTTAGCCGAGGCGAAGGCCAAGGCTGCGCAGGCCGACTATGTGATATTTGTAGGTGGCCTCAACAAGAGCTACGGCCAGGACTGCGAAGATAGCGACCGCGCTTCTCTATCTCTCCCTTATGACCAGGACAACGTCATTTCGGCTCTCGCGGAGGCTAACCCCAACCTTATCGTAGTGAATGTGAGCGGCAACGCCGTGGCCATGCCCTGGGTAAAGAGAGCCCCGGCGATTCTTCAGGCTTGGTATCTCGGCTCCGAAGCCGGCAACTCTATCGCCGACGTGATTTTCGGCAATGTAAACCCCTCAGGCAAACTCCCCTTCTCTTTCCCCGTCAAGTTGACCGACAACGGCGCCCACCATTTAGGTGCCTACCCCGGCACCAAGCGTGCCGACTCGGATATCGTTGACCTCGAATACAAAGAGGGAATCCTCGTGGGCTACCGTTGGCACGACACCAAGAAAATCAAACCTCTATTCGCTTTCGGTCATGGCCTCAGCTACACCGATTTTGAATTCGGCAAACTTTCGGCCGACAAATCCGCGATGACTGCCGACGGCACTATAACCTTCACCATCCCCGTGACCAATACGGGCAAGATGGCAGGTGCCGAAGTTGTGCAGCTTTACATCACCGACCCGAAATGCTCGGTGATGCGTCCTGCCAAGGAACTCAAGGCTTTCGACAAGGTATGGCTCGAACCGGGAGAAACAAAAACAGTCTCTCTCTCAATCGACCGTGACGCCCTCTCCTATTTCGATGCCGAAAAGCATGAGTGGGTGGCAGAACCGGGCGACTTCATCGCTTCTGTCGGCTCTGCTTCCGACAATATCAAATCAACTTTAAAATTCAAACTCAAATGAGAAAACCATCTTAACTTTACCCCTCCTGCCCCTACTAATCAACTATTTATAGGTCGCGCACAAAGTATATGTCATTTTAATGTGATTTAATTTTGATTGATATACTTTGTTCGCGACATATAACACTTGTGATGTGAAAAACGCTGTTTCATAATACCTAAAACATATTTCCACCGTTATATAGCTATGAAAAGACCCACAACAACAGCCGAAACAGTAGTAACCAACGCAATGGCAGCTGCCGAAGCACGCCCGCCGCGCATACTCTTCGTCTGCCTCGGCAACATATGCCGGAGCCCGGCAGCGCAAGGCATCACCGAAGCCATCGCCCAAGAACTCAAAGTACAGGTAGAGTGCGACTCAGCAGGCTTCTACGGCGGCCATGCCGGTGACCTCCCCGACCCGCGAATGCGCGAGGCCGCATGGCAACGTGGCTACCGCCTCGACCACCGCTCCCGCAAGATAAGGGCCATCGACCTCGACTACTTCGACATAGTGATAGGCATGGACGACCGCAACATGGACGACCTCGAACGCCTCGCCGACACCGACTACCGGGCAGCAAAACTCGTCCGCATGACCGACTTCGCAGCAGCCCACCCCACCTACGACTCAGTGCCAGACCCCTACTACGAAGGAGCAGCCGGCTTCCAATTAGTCCTGAACCTGCTCGAAGACGCCTGCCGCCAACTCCTACTTCTAATGAGGAATTAGGAATTAGGAATTAGGAATGAGCTTAGCGCTATAGAACCAAGCTGCATCGCGAACTGGGGGGAGGGAGGAGGCGCCGACGACAACAAGTTTAAACCTAATAAAAAGAGAATTGTCAAAAAGAAACAACCAAAAACACCAAAGTATGAAAAGATTTTTGTTAACGATAATATCGGCTCTCGGCCTGTCAGCCGCAGCCATGGCAATCACCCCGGCATCATTCCCCGGTGGCGAAGCCGCCGAAAAAGAATACATAGCCGCCAACCTGAAATACCCGCAGGCCGCCAAGGACAACGGCATAGAGGGCGTGGTGAGCGTAGTCTTCACAGTGAAAGCCGACGGCTCAATCGGCAACATAAAGATCAAACGAATGATCGACCCCGACCTCGAGAGCGAAGCAATCCGCCTCGTAAAGCAAATGCCGGCCTGGACCCCCGCAAACGACAACGGCACCCCGGTAGAAAGCACAGCCGAAACCGACATCTCCTTCTCCCTCGAATAATTAATGATGAATAATGAATAATGGCTTCGCTAAGTCAATCACTATGCATCGCTAACTGGGGAAAAGGAGCCTCCGGCGACGACAACTAAGTAATTAATATGGAAGCCAAAAAGTATTCAAGCCTCGATGAAGTCCAAAAAGCAGTTGACGATTGGATCAGCTCAGTAGGCGGAGGCTATTTCTCTGAGCTGACAAATATGGTGGTCCTCACCGAGGAGGTAGGCGAATTAGCCAGGGTCATGGCCAGGGTATACGGCGACCAAGTAGCGAAACCGGGCGACTTGGGCGCTGACGCACAAACCAAGCTCAGCGAAGAACTGGCCGACGTGCTATGGGTAGTGGCATGCCTCGCCAACCAGACAGGGGTAAACCTGACCGACGCCTTCGCAGCCACCCTCGCAAAAAAAACAAAACGCGACGCCAACCGATTCAAAAAATAAGCGACTCATTGTCGTCGCCGGAGGCTCCCCCCTCCCAGTGGCTTCGCGCCAGCTTAAGGATTCAGCGCGAAGCCTAATTCCTAATTCCTAATTCCTAATTCCTAATTCAAATAAGCCTTAGCAAACGGAGTTCGTCATAGATTTCGGTGCCCGAAAGCTCGCGCTTCAGCGAGAGCACACGCGCAAACTCATCTATGGCCGGATGCACGCGAGGATTGGCGAAGATGCGGCGCATTCCCGTAGCCGAACGGCGATAGAGCGCATCAGCCTCATCCTCCTCAAGAGCACACGTCTCAGCACCCTCCTCACGTATCGCCTTGCGAACCTCCTCAACGACATCTCCCGGCACATCACGCTTCATGCGCACCAGCGAACGCGCCATCACATTCGACACAACCATCGACGCCGTGATATAGAAATTCTCCACAAGTCTGTTCCAAGTAGCCTTCGGCGATACCGACGGCGAACCGGTGAAATAATATGAATGTGAGAACGATACCATAGGCCCGTCGGCATCCAAGCTGACCTTAGCCACACGGTCGAGCGCATCGAGAGCCGCCAACGATACCGCCATCCCGGCAAGCCCATAGGCGCGGTCATCCTCATTCTGATATGTAAGTGTCATCTCTCTATCCATTTTCCTTGCATTTTATAACACCCCAAAAACTCCAAACTACCAAAGACCCTAAAGACCTTAAAGACCCTAAAGACCCTAAAGACCCTAAAAGCCCTTAAAACTTCAAGTCAACACCACCCATAACCCGAATACCCGGCTCAGGAAGCCCCGGCTCAAGTATATTGCGGCGGCAGGTCAGGTTATCTCCACGCACCCATATCCCCACACTCTTTGTAACGTCGTAAGATACCCCTAAGTTTAGACTCACATAGTGCGGCAACCGGTGCATCACGATCTTGCTCTGCAACACATCGCCCGTCCAAGGGTCAACCTCCGCTGCCATAAGCGGGAACGAACGCACTCCCCTGAACTCAAACCCGAGCTTGAACTTCAATGTGCTCCAAGGGTTGGTCTGCACGGAGGCAGTGGCTGTCCAGCGCGGACGGTCCATACCGTTGAAATAGCCGTTCTTGCCGCTCTGAGGCTGATAAGTGCCGGCTGCGTCAAACCTGAAATATCTACCCGTGTCACATCCCATCTCAGCCCCCACCGATATGCCGCGAAGCCTGTAATCCGCACCCTTGGCATACATCGGAGACTCCTGATTCAATATAGTCTCATACCAACCGTAATACCTCTGGCCGAACGTAACCTTATAGCCCAGATGCGCCCCGACATGGAAGCCGCTGAAGGAACCGAACCTGAATTTCAATTTGGCGTCGACCGGCGAATAGGCCGGCTTGGTCGAGAATATGGCCGGAGTCATGTAATAATCAATATCATAATTGCCGGCAAGCGTATGCAGCTCATTGCCTCCCACAGCATATAAGCCCAAGGCAAAGGCCCCGCCGCAATACTCAAGGCGCACATCGGGCGCGACATTGAACGTGCGGTAACGCAAATCCGCAGCGTCGCGTGCATTCATCGCCATATCCATCCGCACACCGAGCCGCAAACTGAAATTGCCGGCCATATAACCATAATATGGTGTCACCGCCATGTTGCCATAAGTGTCAGGAGCCGGCATCTCAGGCAAAACCGCATCTCCCGCAGGGTCATAGTCACCATAGCTGAGCATATGACCCTCCACATCAGCACCAAGCACGGAACTCGTCGACACATTACCCTCCAAACCGGCGCGGAGCGACAGGTCAGTCTCCCGTCCGCCGGAATAAGCGTCAGGCACCACCCGGTCTGATTCAGAAGGGAGGTAGAACCTGCGCATACCGAAATATCGTGCACCCAATCCGGCGTGCCAACGCACCTTCGAAGTGCGGTCTGACTCCCATCCCACCTTCACCGACACATCATTGAGCGTCTGCGTGGGAGCATTGATATTCTGCTTGCTACCCACCTGAAGGTCGGGGAGTGGATTGAAGCCGTAATAGTTGAAATAGCCGAGATGATAGTCAGCCGACGCAAGGAGTTTTCCGCTGCCGAAATCATGCGACCCGAACACCCCCACCGTGCCGTCATAACGCTGCATCTTGGTGTGGCTCACCGACTGCGCCAGGTCGGGCTCCCAGAGAGATGTGGAATTATATTGCAACCTCACACCGAGCAGCGAGTTCTTCGTGTCTATGATACGGTAGCCGGCACCGAGCGTGGCCTGAAGCCAGGAGCCGAGACCGGCGTTGAGATAACCACGTGAGGTGTCCCACAGGCGCGTATCGTTCCAGCCTGTGGCCACCGTGGGCACAGCGTGCGGCACAAACGCCGCATCGACACCCGAGAGCGAATACTCCAAGCCGTAATGCTTCACCTCCGGGCGAATCCTCTCGGGCCATACCCCGAGACGCTCGCGCGACACATATTCAGGCACATACCTGCCCTCCACGCTTATATCCTGGTCATACTGTGCGGATGCAGTAGCCGTCATTGCGGCAACCACTGCCGCCGCCATATATATATGCTTCTCTATCTTCATTTCCATTTCTTTAATCGCGATGTGATCATGCTGTCGATATCTGTCTCCGCACCCGGATAATTGTCGCGAAGCGACATGAGATACTCACGTGCCAACGATTTCTCGCCCAAGCCATGGTAAGCATCGGCCAAGGCCACGAAGCCACGGGCCAGCCAGTAGGCATGAGGTGTGCCCTCTTCGGTAAACGACTCCATGAGGTCGCGCGCACCGGCATAGTCACCTCTCTTTATCATGCTCTCGGCCAAGGCCACCGAGGCCTTGCTCCCCGAGAGCGATGTGGGGGTCTGCGCCAAGGTGCGGTATATCTCCTCAGCCTCCCCGGTGCGCCCCAAGTCGGCAAGGGCATCCGCCTCATATACCGACAGGTCGGCAAGCTCATCAGCCTCCAAGCCACCGGCATTGCGTATGCGGGCAGTCACCTCCAAGAGGTCTTCCGAACGCCCTGCGCCATGCATCGCCTCGGCCACACGCAGCAGCTCATCCATGTCTACATCGGAGGTAGTGCCGAGACGCTTCTTATAAGCATCCGCCGCAAGGTCATTCTTACCCTGCTCCTCATAGAGATGCGCCTGCTCGAGCAGCGACTGCGAAAGCCAACGTGACTCCGGATACTCATTCTCCACACGCTTCAGGTCAGCGAGCTTCGACTTGCTGTCGCCGGCGAGTCCATGGAGTATCGAACGGCGGTAGAGAGCATAGTCCACACCATAGCCACCCGAAGCCACGACATCGCCGAAGAGTGTCTTGGCCTCTCCGTAACGTCCGGTGTAGTAAAGGCAGTCGGCACGCATGAGCCGCGCATCGCGCACCATACGCTCCGGCAGCCCCGAAGCATCTGTGTCTACACGAGCGAAATCGGCCGCCGCACCGGCATAATCTTTCAGCTTATATTTGGTGTAGGCCAGGTTGTAGTAACCGAGGCTACGGTTGGTGCGCGTGCGCTCTCCGCGCACGAATGTCTCGTAAGCACTCCGCGCCTCCTTATAGCGTCCGAGCGAGTAGAGCGCATCACCGAGCCAGAGCGACGACTGCACCGCCAAGTCGCGGTCGGAGCGCGAGGCTGCAGCCTCTTGCAGATATGACACAGCCTGCGCCGGCTCGCCGTTGGTCATCATCTCCACGCCGAGTGCATAGAGCACTTTCTGGCGCGTGGCGAGAACGTCGGCCGAGGGATGCCTGATATTGTCGATGCTCCGCAATGCCTTGGCATATTCGCGGTCGTTATAATAGGCTGTGGCCAAGTATGAATCCACCTCCGAGGCATATTCCGAATCAGGATAACGGTCCACAAACTCCTGGAGCATGGCCGACGATGAGGAGAATGGCACCTTGCCGCCTCGTGTCACTGCCGTCACATAGTTATAGAGCGCGGTCTCCCCCACCTTGGGGTCATAGTTCTGCTTGGCAGCCTTCTCGAAAGCCATCGCCGCCGCGCCGGAATTGCCCTGCCGCTGATAGCACTGACCCAAGTAGAGCCAGGCCCCCTGACCTATCTCGTCGTTATGGTCGGTCAGCGATGCAAACCGCTCAGCAGCAGCATCGTAGTCGCCATCTTCATATTCTATCGAACCCAAGGCATAAAGGGCCTCACCCGACGGTGAGCCTTGCGTGGTGCGCAAGTATTCATGCAACTGCCGGCGAGCCTCCTCGCGGTCACCGAGCTTGAAGCTGCTCATACCCATGATGCGGTGCAGCTCCGGCTCCAATTCGGGGTCAACGCCCTGGTGAAGCATCTCGTTGCCGCTCCTGATCACTTTGCCATATTCACCGTCCGAATAGTCTATCTGGGCCATATAGAACTTGGCATCCATACCTTCAACACCCTCCGGCACACGCGAGAAGCCTTGATATGCTTTCTTGAAATTGCCGTCGATATAATCAAGATATGCGTTGTAGAAGTCGTAGGCCGCGCCATAACCGTTCTGACCGCGCAGGGTGGACACCATGGTGCGTGCCTCGCGGAAATGCCCCGTTCTTATCATGGAGAGTGCCTTGCGATAAGTGTAAAGGAGCCGCTCCTCCTTGTTGAGCCGCTTCATATCGGCCTCCTCGTAGGCGAGCAGAGCGTCGGGCCAGTTATGGTGAAAGAAGTGATAGTCGCCGGCAAGCAGCTTCGCGTGCACAGCCTCATCGGAGGCCGGATATCGCGCTGCGAAATCCTCAAGCTTACGCACGGCATCTTCCTCGCCACGCTCATAACTCGCCACCGCAGCGGCATATGCCTCGCGCTCACCACGTTCCAACGCAGCCACGCTCTGAGCCGACATCGGCAAGCCGGCGAAACTGCCCACCATAGCCAATGCCAATATATTTTTTCTTATTCGTCTCATCTGTATGTCAGTTCAACCCACAAATTTAGCAAAAATCATATGCACCTGCAAATCATTCCACCTTACGTCCCGGATTACGTCCCGGATATGCCTGCAATGCCGCCTCGAGCACATCCAACGCCTCGGCCAAGTATTCCACCTTATGCACATAAGCTATGCGCACCTGGTTGCGCCCCAATCCGGGGTCACTGTAGAAGCCTGAGGCCGGAGCCATGAACAGGGTGGCACCATCATGACTGAACTCTTCAAGACACCAGCGGCAGAACTCGTCGGCATCTTCCACCGGCAGCGCGGCCACCGTATAGAATGCACCCATGGGCATCGGTGTATAGCACCCCTCTATCCGGTTGATGCGCTCTATCAGGAAGTTGCGACGCTTCAGATATTCATCATACACCATGCGCATATAAGCCTGGGGAGTGTCGACCGAGGCCTCTGCCACTATCTGGCCCAACAGCGGCGGACTCAACCTCGCCTGGCAGAATTTCATCACGTTGGCACGCACCTCCGCGTTATGGCTCACCAATGCACCGATGCGTATGCCGCACTCGTTGTAACGTTTCGACACGGAGTCGATAAGCACGGCATGCTCGCGCAGCTTCTCCATGCTCATCACCGAGATGAAGGGCTGGTCGGAGTAGCAGAATTCGCGATACACCTCGTCGCTGAAGAGGAAGAGGTTGTGGCGAAGCACAAGGTCGGCTATCGCTTCGAGTTCGTCGCGGGTGTATATGTAGCCGGTAGGGTTATTCGGGTTGCATATCAATATGCCGCGCGTGCGCGGTGTAATCAGCTTCTCGAACTCCTCGATAGGGGGCAATGCGAACCCCTGCTCTATGGTCGAGGTGACGGGCACTATCTTCGCTCCGGCCGAGATGGCGAAGGCCATATAGTTGGCATAGGCCGGCTCCGGCACGATTATCTCGTCGCCCGGGTCGAGACACGACATGAAGGCGAATAGCACCGCCTCCGAACCGCCGCTCGTCACGATAATCTCTTCCGGAGAAATATCCAGACCATAACCGCTGTAATATTGCGACAGCTTGCAGCGCAAGCTCTCGAGACCTTCGGAGGGTGAATATTCGAGCACCTTGCGGTCCATGCGGCGCACCGCCTCTATGCCCTGCGGAGGTGTGGGCACATCGGGCTGCCCGATATTGAGCCGGTACACACGCACCCCGCGCTTCTCTGCCTCGCGGGCCGCACCGGCCAATTTGCGTATAGGGGAAGCGGGCATCTCAAGCCCGCGCTTCGACACTTGTATCATCTTTACCTGTTCTATAGAATATGTTGTTAACGGTAGGGACGCGCTTCTGCGCGTCCGGTGCGTAGAGACAATCGAAGATATGTGAAAAAGAGGAGCCTTCCCGGTGGGAAGCCCCTCTTTTCTAACGTTCATTTATTTCGGATGTTTTATTTCACCACCATTTTCACGGTCTTGCTCTTCACGACTCCGTTGGAACCCTTGCCGCTGAGTACTCCCACATACACGCCATCGGCAAGCTCAACACCAACCTGCTCGGCATATCCCGTGGTCTTGAGTCCGCTTACCGAAGCCACCTTGGCGCCGGTCACGCTGTAGACCTCGAGTGTGGCATCTTCAGTGCCTTCGGGGAGCATGTAGGTGAAGAGGCCACCCCCATAGCTGAGGGTCATCGCTGTCATATCCACAAGTTCCTCCACGCCGGTATAGACATAGTTCTTACCAAGGTTCATCACATACTTGCGGTCGGTGCGCATCTGCGGAATGCGCAGATATAATGTGCCATCCTGCTGACAATAGCCGTTCTGGTCACCATTCTCAAGCTCAGCGAGTGAATCGCATTTCTTCACGACCTCTGCTGTCCAGCAGTCAGGGCCGTCTGCGGCGCCCTTGTGCGGTACTATATTCGCACCGTTGGGAGTGAGATATCCTCTTATTATGCTCACTTCTTTCTCGGTAAGTGTCTCGTCGTTAGAATAAGAAGGCTTAACCTTGAAATCGCGGATGCGGAAAGTCACATCCTGAGTTGCGGGCATTCCATCCCAGCCATCACCGTAGCGTCCCACACCTATCGCGACTGCGTTACGGTTGTCCGGGCCGCTGGCCTGACCCACGAAGTGCATGAGGTGGTATTTGCCGGTGCGCACGTTGTCCACACCTTTCTTGTCGTCATCGTAGAAGTAGCCGTAAGTGGGGATGTTGTCGTAGGTCGGGAAGTAGTCCACGTACAGTTTGTCGCTCTTAATCGACACGGTGTTGGTATATGTGTCCTGCTTGTAGCGTGTCACCAACGAACCCCTGCGCATGAAGTGGGGAAGCTGGCTCTTGGGCACATTGGCCGTGTATTTGCTGTTGCCGGCATGTATTGTCTTGAAGTCGTTCATGTCGAGCCAGTCGCCCGAGGGAAAGACGATATCGCGCGTGTCGTTGTAAGAAAGCACCGGAGCCACAAGCACATCCGGACCCCAAAGGTACTCATCTATACAGTTGGCAGTCTTCATCGGGTCTTCAGCATCGTCGAAGCCAATCGGACGCGCTATCGGTGTGCCGTAAGCTGTCTGCATATAAGCCTGGGTGTAGGTATAGGGAAGATATGCGTAGCGCAGGTTGATAGCGTTGCGCACATCGTCGAGCACATTTTTATATTTCCACACCTCCACATTGTCAGTACGTGAGTGGGTACGCATCATCGGGTAGAACACGCCAAGCTGCACCCAACGGCGGTAGAGGTCCTCATCATATCCCTCCGTGAAACCTCCTATGTCAGAACCCAAGTAACTGACACCCGACATGGCGGCGCTGATAAGTGCCGGCACCTGGGCTGCGAGTCCTGCCCAGCTGCGGCTTATATCACCGGTCCAGGGCATAGCACCGTAACGCTGCATACCTGCCGTTCCGGCACGTGGCAAAGTCATATGGCGCATCTCACGAAGTTCAATCTCCTCACCTTCTGCCGTGACTGTCTTCTCTGTAGAAGTAGCGAGCCGTTTATACACAGCCCCCGTCCACAGGTTACCGAATTCGTTGTGCACCTGCGAGGGCGTACCTCCCTCATGATGGGTATTTCCTTCATAACCCTCGTTGTAAGCCTCAGGCTCACCAAGGTCGAGCCACCAGGCAGACATGCCATCTTTGGAGTGCGTTATAAGTTTGTCGGCAAACCAATCCATAGCCTCATTATTGGAGGCATCTATCAATCCGACTGCAATACCGGAATTTCCGGAAATCCAGTTCATATTGTAGTTGGCAGTGACACGCTCATCCGCAAGCCACCCTTTCTCCTTCAGAAAATTATAGTTGGTGGAGGCATTGCCTTCACTGTTGAAGAAGGGTTCGCAGATTGCCACTGTATGAACGTTATCTTTCAGCAAGTCCTTAACCATCTGACCTTTATTAGGATAATTATCGGGATCCCAATCCAAGAAGCCCATGCCATATGTACCCTTTGTGCCTTTGCTGCCACCTTGCCATGCTATGTCGAGCACTATACCATCGATAGGCACGTTAACTTCGCGTGTATTCTTTGCCACATTTCTTGCCTCGTTGTCGTCGATAAAGCTGAACTTTGAGGAGAGATAGCCCAATGCCCAATAGGGGGGCAATGGCTGGTGTCCTGTCAGCAGGTTATAGTTCTGCATGGCTTTTTCCATTGTGCCACCACCGCAGAAATAGTATGCTATCGGGTCAGTTGAAGATGAGGTATAGGATGAACCATCTTTACTCGGATTAACCCTCGCCCCACGATAGTTGGAGTCGAAGAACACTCCGTATCCTCGTGTCGATACGTAGTATGGTATGCAGATATTGTGAGGAGCTGCATTGCCTTGTCCCCAGTTGCCGGTCTGTGTATTGTTCATCACCATGCTCTTGCCGTCAAGATTGGTGAAGTTACCGTTGTAGCCGGCTCCGTAAAAGGCTTCCTTTCCATCGTTTGGAGAGAAGCCGACTCGGCTGTTTCCTCCATCGGGATTATTCACGAGACCTGACGACTCTGACAGAAGCAGATTCTCATTCTCGTAAAATGAGACCAACATAGTAGCTTTGCTCACACGCACCTCAAGGCGCTTCTCGAGTTCATCAGATATGTCTATATAGAGATTGTCGTTATCCTCAGCCACAGTATAACTCATCTTCGGGAAGTCATACACAAGTGTTTCGTCATCCTTGTCGACAACCGATATGGATTTTCTCGGCACGCGTTTTGTAGCATTGTTTGAGAGGGTGAATATCTTCACAATCTCAGGTGCCCAGGGGGTTATGGAGAGTGTGCCATCGCTTCCCTTCACCTCCACAGTGCCGTCTTTATCTTCGTAGCCTTGGTATTCGCCCAATGGGTTCTTCCTGTCAGGGTTGACAGGATAATATTGCGACAGCTCAATCCATTTTTTTGTATCGGCCACGAATATCATATCCTTCCCTTTCAGCTCCATTCCTTTCTCCTCCTTTGCGGGATATCTGTCTGCACCATCGCTCGATATGATGACCCTCGACCCGGTCTTGAGGTCATCCTGAACCTTACATCTCCAATAACCTGTAGCGGCATCATAACTCATAGCCACACCGGGCCAGACAGCATTCTCAATCTTGGGAGTCACATCCTCGTTGTAAATGTATGCTTTCGGGCCGTTCCATTTGCCGTGAAAATAGACATACACATCCCCTACAATAGGTGTGGTCCATTCGCCAATCTTCTTGCCGGTGTTTCCATCCATGGTATAAACCATGTTGGCCTCTGCCTTTACCCAGCCGAGGTCCACTGTGCCATTATCGTTAAATTTCAATTCTTCGCAATCAGCCGGCACAGTAAGCTTGTAGATAGACCCTTTGTAAAGTTCAAGCTTCTCCGACTTGGCCTCACTCTCTTCCTGACCCTTCAGCTTCACGATACAGTATACAGCTCCCCATGTGGATTTGTAGTTGTCAAAGTAGACATTGAAGGGCTTGGCCGGATCGTCCGGTATTCCTGTATATTCCGAATATGTCTTACCACTGTCACCATCGGCCTTTGTATATACATGGCCATCAACAGCTATGAAGTCTCCCGACTTGTCAGAGTCTCCGTTATAGGCAAACAGCAGGCCGGTGCTATCGTCCGGTATTTCATACTCCCATATGGTGCCTGACTTCAACGTCATCTCTTTGCCCGGATATTTACTCGACTCCTTCCCTCCCCAGTAATGCACCTTGGGCTTCGGCCAGTTGGTTGCGGCGTTGTCATAATAAACCGTCATGGCAGCCGACTGAAACACAGCCACCAACGACAAAAGTAGGGACAATAAAATCCCCCCTCTGATTTTAAATTTTAACATGATGTCAGATTTTGATGTAGTTTTTAACATTTAAATTTCCGCAAATTTAACACATTTTCACCAACACTCAAAAAAAATTACCCTCCAACATCACCACAATAAAAGAATCCTCCCTCCTATTTTGATAATTTTTATTAAGTAATGATTAAAAAATAACTTGGGACAAAGTTAGGACTGCAAGGGAATATAAGA